>JAJFUB010000109.1 GCA_021372615.1 bacterium
GTGGGGGGGCCCCCGCCGCCGGTCGTGGGGCCCGTCGCACACGGCGCGACACCCACGACCTGTTCCCCGACTCGTACAGACCTCAGCAACCCCCTGTCCGCTCGGATCGGTCTTCCCCCTGGGGAGGAATGTGCCTGGTCCTGTTGAACCTCCCCGCGTCGCTCCATCAGTGGAGGCCCCCCATGAAGGCTGACGAGATCCGCGAACGTCTGCACGGCTGCGAGATCCTGATCGTGCCGTACTGCCATGCCGATTGGGCCTGGACACACACGCGCCAGTGGCATGTGCTGCGGTACGTGCATGCCTTCGAGCGCGTGCTGGAGATCATGCGCGACGCGCCGGGCTTCCGCTGGTACTTTGATACGTATGTCACGGAACTCAGGACGCTGCTGGACCTGCGGCCCGACCTGCTGCCGGAGCTGCAGCAGCGTGTGGCCGAGGGGCGCATCGCCATCTGTGGCGGCTTCGCCAACGTGCGGCCCAACATGGTCGGGGAGGAGACGTTCGTGCGCAGCCTGGTTCTGGGCCGCCGTCGCTTTGCGGCGCTGTTCCCCGACGCCGACCTCTCCACCCATGCCGACATCGTGGACGTGGCTCTGGGGCACCCGCAGGTGCCGCAGCTAATGAAGCTGGGCGGCTACCGGTACGCGCGCTTCTGGCGGCCGCAGGCGGGCCTGACCGAGGGCGGGGTGCCGTACGAGTGGGTGTGGCGTGGTCTCGACGGTAGCGAGGTTCTGTGCAGCCGGGGGTGCTACGGCGGGCTGTGCAGCCCGGACGCTCTGGCGAGCAGCTACCGGGAAGACTGGGCCGGCGCCGTCGAGCATATCTGGCGGACGGAACTGGAGCTGGCGGCGCGCCACTCACCGACCGGCGTCCTGTGGGTCAGCCAGGGCATGGACGATGCGCTCCCGTTGGCCTCGCACGGCGGCGACACCCCGATTGACGTGCCGGGTTTCATGGCGGAGTGGAACCGGCGCGAGCAGGCGCCGATGCGTTTCGCGACGCCAGTGGAGTTCTTCGCGGCCCTGGAAGCGCGCCGCGACCGGGTCCCCACCGTCACCGGCACGCTGGACCCGTGTGACGTATGCTACAACGCGGCCTGGGCCGGCTCCCACGGCCTGTGGCGGAAGCGGGTGGTGGCCGATGGCGAGATCGTGGCGGCGCAGCTGTGGCAGACGCTCTTGGCGCGTGGGGGCGCGTGTCCTCACGCGCCCGACGCGGGCATGGGGACATGCCCGCCCACGCGGAACGATGGCGCGTCCGGCACGTCCGCGCCCACGCAGTTCGATGCGTTGTGGGAGAACGTGCTGCTCTTCTCGGCGCACGCGACGCAGTGGCTCTTCCAGCGCGACTTTGACGAGCTGGATGAGCTGGCCGACACCACGATACTGACGGCGCGGCAACAGCGCCGACGGGCGCTGGAGGCGTTGGCGAGCCAGGCGCAGCAGCCGGCGCAGGCTGCGGCCGTGGTGTTCAACGGCCTGCCCTATGCGCGGCAGGAGATCGTGCCGGTGCTGCTGACGCACTCGACCGGGCTACCGCAGGGCCTGCAGGTGCGGGACGGTGAGGGGCGGCCTCTGCGGCACCAGGTTCTCACACCGATGGAGTATGCCGGGCGGATCTGGGAGGCGGAGACGCTCGTAGAAGTTGAGGTGCCGGCGTGTGGGTACACGACCGTATCGTGGCAAGCAGTCGCTCAGGCGCCGGCCGAGGCGGGGGAGAGGGCCCCGCAGATGGACAACGGGTTGGTCAGCCTGAAGCTCGAGGGCAACGCCGTCGCCGCAGTGGAATGGCAGGGGGAGGCGTGGCGCGGGCGGGTGCCGTTCGGCGGTCTGCGGCTCTATGATGTGGACGTGAGCGGGCCGCTGCACGTGGGGTCCATCCTGGGCATACACGAGCCGCAGTGGGGGGAGGTGTGCGTGGTGGAGCAGGGCCCGCTGCGCTGGCGAGCCCTGACCGAGGGGACGGTCGGGCCACATGCGTTGCGGCTGGAGACGAGCCTGTATGCGGGTCAGCCCCGCATCGAGTTCAGCCTGACCGTGGAGTGGGCCGGGCATGCCGGCTTCCTGGCTTCGCTGTGCCCGCTGCCGTTCGACGGTACGCTGGAGGGCGACACGCCTTTCGGGGCCGAGGTGAAGGCACTCGACGACATCCAGTACGGCAGCATTGCCGGGCATCGCTCCGACAACATCGAGCGGCTGCGGGAGGGGATGTTCTACGCCAAGTCATTCGTCAGTCTGAGCGATGGGCGGCGCGGCGTGACGTACGTGAGCCATGATGGCGACCGCTACTTCATCCGCGATGCGCAGGAGCGGTCGCTGGCGCAGATCCTGATCAACAGCGTCGGGCCGATCACGGCCGGGTGGGAGCAGCACGTCAACCGCCAGACCAAGGGGCGGGGGCGGCACGAGTTCCACTGGAGCATCATCCTCCACGAAGGCGACTGGCGGCAGGCCGGGATGCGGCAGGTGGCCGACCGGCTGCGGCAGCCGGTGGAGGTGCTGCTGCCGGGCGCATCCGGGAGCGGTGCGCCCACGCGTTCGCTACTGAGCCTGGAGCCCGCGCATGTGGTGCTGAGCGCGCTGTACGAGGAAGACGGGGCGGTGCTGGTGCGCCTGTGGGAGAGTGAGGGGCAGGCGGCGCAAGTGCGGCTGACGCTGCCGTGGGCTCCGGCCGCGGCGGAGGTCGTGGACTTCAACGGGACGCCGATGGACGCCGCGAGCCCGGAGATCGCCGGGCAGGAGCTACGCTTCGCGCTGCGGCCCTGGGAGATCGTCACGCTGCGGCTGTCGTAGGCGCAACGAGGCCGGAACACAAGTGGGGCGCTCTCCGGCGGAGGGCGCCCCACGATCGTGTCTGGCTGGCGGTCTACTGGCGCTGCAGGCGGTTGGGCGGCGCGACCGTCTGCTCCAGGCGGAGCTGGCCGCCCAGGGCGGCCCAGTTCAGCGGGCCGATGCGGTGCAGTTGGCCGGCGGTCAACAACTGCTGGATGTCCGGCCGCGTGTCAGCGCCGCCGGGGTGGAAGCGGCGAAGCTGCAGCCGCAGACGGATCGGCTGGGCGCCGGGGGCGCTGAGCAGCTCGATGGCGCTGCGGTCGGCGCTGAGCGAGGCGGCCAGCGGCGTGGCGCCCAGGCCCGTGAAGCTGTCGCCCTGCAACTGGCGCTCCTCGGCCTGGCCGATGGGCGCGATGATCCGGATCTGCTGCAGGCCGGAGCCCTGCGGGTCGGGTAGCGTGGCCTGGGCGTTGAGTTGAGCAAGCTGACTGAAGCCCACGCGGAGGGAGGCGCCGCTGAGGCTGAGCTGGAGCATGCCGCCGCGGGAGAAGCACGTGAGCTGCCGCGTCTGCCCGCCGGCATTGGGGATGGTGAAGGCGAGCGAGCGGCCAGCGGCCTGTTGCAGCAAGAAGATGCGGGGGAAGGTGGCGGGGACGGGGCCGAGGCCCATCTCCGGCTCGACCTCCAGCAGACCCGGCACGCCCGCGCCCTCGGCGCCGCCCCGACCGGCCTCATCCGTGATGATGAGCCCGGCCACCCGCGGGACCTCAAAGCGGACGGCGCGTGTGGCCCCCGAGCCCTCGGCGGCGCTGTCTGCAGGCCCGACGCCGGCCGGGAGCAGCGGCTGGCCGGTGAGCAGGTGTGGGTCGTAGCAGCGGGTTCGCCAGTAGGTATGGTAGCTGAAGGAGCCCGTATCCCAGTTGGTCACGCCATGGTCGGGGTCGGGAGCGTCCGTATCGGTCTCGGCGTACGGGTTGTTGTTGTCGTAGAAGCAGAACCTGCGGCTGGCGCCATCCACCTCGGTGGCGAAGGTCACAACGGCGTGGCCATAGAGGGTGTTCTGGACCGGCCGGCCCTGCATGTTGAGCATGTTCCGAGCGTAGTCCCACGCCGTCTTGTTGTCCTGGTTGGCGCGCTGGGTCGCGATGTGGGTGGCCATGGGCTCCACCGCCTGCTGGCCCTGCAGGGACTCCACCGCCTCCATGGAGGTCGTGTTCCAGGCCAGCGTCCAGGCGCCCCAGGTGACGTTGCTGCCTACCCAGTCCGCGTGCATGACGTTGCTGAGGGCGGAGGTGTTGCCATAGTGGGTGAACTCGCGCAGGCGCAGGCTGAGCTGGGACATGCCATAGCAGTTGCCATTCTGGCCGATGGTCTTGTAGGTGCTGTCATACCAGGTCTGGGCGCTGGGGCGGTGGGTGCCGTCGGCGAACTCGACGTTGCTCTGCCCGAAGCAGGACCTGTAGACGCTCCACGAGATGTTGGGGTCGCCGAAGTTCGGGAAGCTCAGGCCGTGTACGCCGCGGTAGCCGCGCTCGGCGACGATCTTGAGCGTACGCACGGCGCTCGTCTCACCAGCGCTGGGCTTGTGCACAGTGATGTTCACGGTGGAACCCAGCGTGGCGGTGTCAGGGATGCGGAAGAGGATTATGGTGTTGGCCCAGTAGTAGGTGTTCGGGGCAGCGACGCCGTTGATCTGGACGATGCAATCGTTGGTGAAGTTGGCGCCCACCGCGGCCGCCACCCCGCCTGGCGTGCCGCCCGACGCCGGGGCGACCTCCGTGAGGCGCACCTTGAGCAGCACCCGCACGAGGCTGATGTCCACGCGCTCCAGCACGGCCTGCGCCTTCGCCCGCGGCAACACCACACCCGGGATACCAAGGGTGTCGGCCAGCTTCGGGTCCAGCATGGCCGCCGCCGTCTGCTGGACGTCGAGGGGCAGTTGCCCGTAGGTGGCCGTCAGTCGCTCGCGCACGGCCGGGGTGAGCTTGTACGTCTGCAGTGAGTTGGCGAAGTTGAGCTTCAGCGCCTGGGCGTTGAGTTGTGCCGCCGGGCGCAGCAGGGACGGGTTGCGCGGCGCCGCCAGGGCCAGGCCCGCCGTGCACACGAGCACGAACAGGAGCGCAACACCTCTCTTGGGCAGATTCGGCATGCAGACCACCTCCCATCAGTAGTCGGACACACGTGCCGCCATCAGGCGCCGTAGTAGTCGCTCAGACTCTCCAGGGCCCGGCGATAGCGCGCGTACTGCTCGTCGTAGAAGCCGCGGTCGGCAGACGGCTCGACCGTGGCCTGAGCGCCGGTCATCCGCTCCTGCGCCTCACTCAAACTGGAGTATACCCCGGCCCCGAGCATGGCGAACATGGCCGCGCCGACCACGGTGGCCTCCTTCTGCTCGATGGTAATCATCGGCAGGCCGGTGACATCGGCGCGGAGCTGGTTCCACAGGGCGTTCTTGCTGCCGCCGCCGACCACGCGCACCAACTCGGGCTGCGCACCCACCGAGGACCGCAGCACCTCGAGGGCGTGGCGGAACTGGTAGGTGAGGCCCTCCAGCACCCCCCGGTAGACCTGCCCCGGGGTCGTGGTGATGTTCAGGCCCAGGACCGTGCCCTGGGTGTGGTAGCGCTTGGCCGGGCCGGTGGAGGAGACGAAGCTGGGCAGGACGCTGACCCCGCCCGCCCCCGGGCCCGCCTCGGAGGCCTCGGCCGCCAGCTTGGCATAGGCCGCCTCACCTGTGCCGAGGTCGTGGTAGAAGTAGTCGCGGATCCATTCCAGCACGCCGGAGCCCATCATCAGGAGCTGGGGGTTGTAGACCCCCGGCACGGCGTCACATTCCACGAGCACCCCGTCCTCAAACCCCTGGCGCGTGGCCTGGAAGTTGCCCTGGCGGAGCATCAGGATCTCCCACGTGCCCGAGGAGAGGATCGCCTCCCCGGCCTGGGCGCCCGAGCCAATGGCGGCGAACTGCGTGTCGTGGCCGGCGGCGACGACAGGTATGCCGGAGGGGAGGCCGGTAGCCATGGCGGCCGCGGCCGACAGGTGGCCGATGACGTCGCCCGGCAGCACCCAGCGCGGGAAGAACGACGGCTCCAGGCCGGCTAGCTTCAGCAGGGGCGCGGACCAGTCGCCCTGCGCCATGTCCATGGCCATCATCGTGCCGGCCGCGGTGCGCTCGATGGAGCGCTCGCCGCACAGCAGGAACGACAGCAGGCCGGGCATCATCAGCCACTGCGTGCCGTCGAGAGTCTGCGGCTCGTGCTCGCGCAGCCAGATGAGCTTGAGCAGCGTGTTGAAGGGGATGATCTGGTAGCCGGTCGTGGCGTAGAAGTCCCACGCGGGCAGATAGTCGTCGAGGTGTTTGATGATCTCCTCGGTGCGGTTGTCCTGCCAGCAGATGGGGGGATAGGCGAGCGAGCCATCCGGCCGCACAGGCGCGCCATCGGCGCCCCAGGTGGTCAGGTTGACCGCCCGGATGTCGTCAGCCTGGTTGGCGACCTCGTGGCACACCTCGCAGATCTTGCCCCACAGCGCCTCCATGTCCCAGATGATATGGCCGCGGGGCTGGCCGGGCTGGGCTACCGGCTCGTTCGGGCGGCCGGCGCTGGCCACGATCTGGCCGTTCTCATCCACGGCGATGGCGCGGAGGTTGGTGGAACCACAGTCAATGACGACGACGCGGGGCATAGGATCACCCTTCTTGTCGGGGGTATCGGTGCAGCCTACACGAGAGTATTCCGCGCGCAAGCGACGGCCCCTCCTGGCGAGTGCTCGTGGGAAGGACAGAAGGAAAGTGGTAAGACATCGCGAAGTATTCTGTGGCACCTGCCGGAGGACAGCACCACACTAAGGAGGCACGCAAGATGAGACGTGGCTTCACGCTGATCGAGTTGCTGGTTGTCATTGCGATCATCGCCATCCTGGCGGCGATCCTGTTCCCCGTGTTCGCCAAGGCCCGCGAGAAGGCGCGGCAGACGAGCTGCTTGAGCAATGTCAAGCAGTTGGCCCTGGCGCTCATCCAGTACGCTCAGGACTACGACGAGCGCATGGCCGCCTATCTCCCGCCATGGACCAACCCCGCGACGCCGGGCGGATACACGGACTGGTGGAGCGGGATGTACCCGTATGTGAAGAACGTTCAGTGCTACGTCTGCCCCAGCTACCCCCGCACATTGACAACCTGGACGTACAATAGCCACGTGTTCCCGCTGATGCCCTCATACGGGATGAACCAGTCGCTATACGGCATTGCGCTGGCCAGCATCCGCTACCCGGCTGACTGCATCGCCCTGGGTGATGCCTGCCATCCCATGGGCGGCGACTGGCGGATCGCCTGGCCGAAGTGCCCCTCGGTTCTGCCCGGATCGGGGAACCCGTGCACGGTCCGCACCACGCCCTCGGCGCAGGAGCCGTCCACCGTCCACAACGGTGGCTCGAACTGCGCCATGTGTGACGGCCACGCCAAGTGGCTCAAGTCCACCACCATCTACGACAACGCCTCGGGCAAGTACTTCGCCCCGTAGCTGGTGGTCGTGAGGCGACGAAGCCCGTGGGCCATGTGGTCCACGGGCTTCTTTGTGGGTGACGGCTTGCGGCTCTGGAAAGCCGCGCTCCAGACGGCTGCCGGCTGGAAGCCGGCGCTCCTACGGCTACGGCTGCGGGCTGGAAAGCCCGCGGTCCCTACGGCTGCTTCGCGGTGGTCAGCTTCAGGTTGTCCAGGTAGAAGACCGCGGTGTCCGTGGCGTTGCTGACAAAGCCCATCCAGGTGAACTGTTTCCACTTGGGGTCGCAGGGCAGCTTGTCGAAGCGGCGGGGCTCCTGGCCCGGGACGGTCACGGTGAGGGTCCACGTGCCGTCGGCGGCCTTGCCGAGGCCCGCGGTGATCTCGAAGTGGATCCACTGACCGTGCGGGAGCGTCATGAGAGTCTGTTTGCCGGCCGATAGCTCTCCGGCCGCGTTGACGCCCGTGCTCGGTCCCACGCGGTAGGGGGAGGAGGAGTCGCGCCATTCGTGCCAGACCAGCGCGCCCGTCTCCAGGCGCAGGTCGAAGCTGCAGGTCGCGAGGCCCTCGCGGATGTTGGGCGAGTAAAAGATGTGCGGGTTCCAGGGCTGATCGAGGCCGGGCGCGTCGGTGAACTTGAGGCTGCGCTTCCCCGAGGCGGCCTGCTCGTCGGTGACGCGGATCGTGGCGCTGCCGGCCTCGCCGTGGGTATAGGCCAGATCGGCGTTGGCCTTGAGCGGGGTGGACTCGAAGCCGTCGTTGAGCGACAGCGGCGGGGCCTGGGCGCGACGCGGCATGGCGAAGGCGTCGCGCTTGATGCTCCGCGCCAGCTTCACGAGTTCCGGCGGGCCGGTGAGGCCGGCCTGGCGCACATCAACCGGCTTGAAGCCGAGCTTGAGGGCCGGGGAGTCGGGCTGCAGGTTGAAGTTGTAGTGGGCGGCGTCCACGAACTTGGGGTCGGTGATCAGCGAGTGGACGTCCTCGCCCTTGGCCTGCCAGGCCGCGAAGTCCAGGCCCAGCGGGAACGACAGTTCGTCGCCGGCGGTGTTGTAGTAGATGTTGTAGTCGGCCACGAGGTCGCTCTCCCGCTGGAAGAGCGCGCCCTCCTCGTAGTAGACGATGTTGTGGTCGAGGGTGAGGCTGGATTGCTTGTCACGCCGCCCCAGGTGGATCTGGCTGTCGCGGCCGAAAGCGAAGATGTTGTTGCGGGCGATGTCGTCGCGCCCGTAGTGGACGGTCAGGCCGCCCGAGGCTGTGCGGTAGACGACGTTGTTCTCGATCAGGATCTGGCTGCTGCCCTCGTCGGGGTAGATGCCACCCGCGCCGTAGCCCTCTTCCCAGTCCCAGATGTCGTGGATGAGGTTGTTGCGCACGACCGTACCCGGTGAGATGCCGAGGGTGTAGATGGCGGCCATGTCGCACAGCCGCCCGCGGCCGGCATGGTGGATGTAGTTGTACTCGATCTGGTTGCGGTGGTGCTTGGTCGGGCCAAAGCCCCAACTCCATCCGCAGGAGATGCCCGTGTAGTTCAGGTCGCAGATCTCGTTGTGGGCGACGATGTTGTCGCTGGCGTGGCCGACCCACACGCCTACCGCCCCGTAGAAGTCGCGGCCCAGGTCGCGGATGAGGTTGTCAGACACGGTGTTGAAGCCGGTCTCACTGATCTCATTGGGGATGCCGCCGGTGCCCAGGCGGACGCCGCCGGCCGAGCAGTCGTGGATGTAGCTGTGGGTGACAGCATTATTGCGGCAGGCGTTCTCGAACCACACGGCATAGTTGCCCAGCCCGGCGATCTCGCAGTTGTCAATGACGCAGTTGCGCGCGCCGTTGGCCTGGAAGGCGGCCCTGACGGTCACGGCGGCCTGCCAGTCGGAATGCCCCTCCGGCTCCAGGACGTAGTTCGTGTGCTGGAGACTCAGGTTCTGGAAGCGTATCCTCTCGACGAGCAGCCCGGCTGCCGCATCGCCCTGCAGCACCACGAGCTGGGTGACGACCGGCGCGACGACCTCGGCCTTCTTCATGTCCTCGCCGGGGCGCGGCAGGTAGTAGAGCGTGTCGCGGGCGGTGTCGAGGTACCACTCGCCGGGCGCATCCAGGGCGGCGCGCACGTTCTCGACGTAGTAGCGCTGGTTGCCCCAGAAGGGCCACTTCATCTCGCCGGTCAGGACGGCCGTGGTGCCGGCCTCATCCACGGACTTGAGGCGCAGCATGCCCGTCTCCCAGTGGTAGAAGACGATGACATTGCCACCGGCCACGTCGGGCCAGTTGGCCAGGTCGCCGGGCTTGAAGCGGAAGGCCTGCTTGGACGAGTCCCGCTCCTTGCCGCCTTCGGCGAACGGCAGGGCCTTGCCGACGATGCGGAAGTAGCCTTTGTTGGGGCTACGGGCCAGCGTGGCGCGGCGGCCGTTGACGAACAGGAGGCGCAGGTCCTTGAGGCCGCCCGCGGGCGCGGCCCACAGGCCGGGGGCCTGCTGTTTCCAGCCGGTGATGGCCCGCCCACCGGAGATGACGGCGTGCTGGCCCGGAGCGGCAGTGAAGGTGAGGTCCGAGTCCTGGGGCTGGAGGGTGAGCGGCTCGGTGAGGCGGTAAGTTCCCGCGGCCAGCTCAACCGTGGCCGGACCGGTGCGGCCGGCGGCGCGCAGGTTGCGGACGGCATCGCGGGCGGCGGACACTGTGGCGAGAGGGCCGTCCGTGTGAGCGGCGTTGGGGCGGGCCAACGTGCCCGACCAGCGGTCGTTGCCCGCCAGCGATACGTAGAGCTTCAGGGGTGTGGGCGCCGCCACGGCCGCCACGGCGGCCACGAGTAGCACGGCCAGGCAGAGCAGACGGACCATAGGGGCCCTCCTGAGACTGGGATAGGTGCGGGAAGCCCCCGCGCTACAGGGCGTAGACTTCCTCTGCCGGCAGGATGGGGATGTCCGCCGCCTGCATCGCGGCGATGGTCTGGTCGAGCGCTTCGTCCGCCACGCGGAAGACGACGACGGCGTCGCCCTCACGGCGCACGAAGAAGGCGTACATGTACTCGACGTTGATCCCGGACTCCTCGAGCAGCTTGAGCACGCCGCCGAGGCCGCCGGGACGGTCGGGGATCTGCAGGGCGATGACCGCCGTGGAGCCGACCGAGAAGCCACCGTCCTGGAGCACGCTGGTGGCGCGCGCGGGGTCATTGACGATCAGGCGCAGGATGCCGAAGTCCGAAGTGTCCGCGATGCACAGGGCGCGGATGTTGATGTCGTTTGCGCCGAGGGTACTGCAGACCTCGGCGAGGCGGCCGGACTTGTTCTCCAGGAACACCGAGACTTGCTGAACGATCTTGGGGGTGTTGGACATCATGTACTCTCCCTCTGCGTGGTCGCGGCCGGTGACCGCTCCTACACCTGCCACCATGCGAATGGGTTCTGCTGTACGGCTATGGCTCACTACGCCTTGTCACGTAGGTCAATGACGCGCTTGGCCTTGCCGACGCTACGCTCGATGGTCTTGGGCTCCACGAGCTTGACCTTGACGCTGATGCCGAGCGTGGAGCGGATCTTGGCGCCGATCTCCTGCTCCAGGTGCTCGAGCCCGGCGATGGTGTCGGAGAAGAACTGCGGCGACACCTCGACCTGCACCTCCAGGGCGTCCAGGCGTCCGGCGCGGGTCAGCACGAGCTGGTACTGCGGCTCGACGCCCTTGACGCCGGTGAGGACGTGCTCGATCTGGCTGGGGAAGACGTTGACCCCGCGGATGATGAGCATGTCATCGGTGCGGCCGGTAATGCGCGAGATGCGCGGGTGGGTGCGGCCGCACGGGCAGGGCTCGTAGTGCAGGGCGCTGATGTCGCGCGTGCGGTAGCGGATGACCGGGAACGCGCGCTTGGTGAGCGTCGTGAAGACCAGCTCGCCAACCTGCCCCTCGGGCAGCGGCTGCAGGGTCTCCGGGTCAATGACCTCGGGGTAGAAGTGGTCATCGAAGACGTGCATGGTGCCCTTGCACTCGCACTCGGCGGCCACGCCGGGGCCGATGATCTCCGTCAGACCATAGATGTCGTGGGCGGACAGGCCGAACTTGGCCTCGACGGCTGCCCGGGCGCCCTCGCTCCACGCCTCGGCCCCGAATATCCCGGCGCGCAGGCGGAAGTCATCCGCCCCGAGGCCGGCATCCTCGGCAGCGTCCGCGAGGGTCAGGGCGTAGGAGGGCGTGCAGCCGAGCATCGTCGCGCCCAGGTCGCGCATCATCAGCAACTGGCGCTCCGTGTTGCCCGAGGACATCGGGATGACGGTGCAGCCGAGGCGCTCGCCACCGTAGTGCAGGCCGAGGCCGCCGGTGAACAGGCCGTAGCCATAGGCGATCTGCAGGATGTCACGCGAAGTGCCGCCCCCCATGGCGAGGGTACGGGCAATGGTCTCAGCCCATATCCCCTCCAGGTCGCCCTTGGTGTAGCCGACGACGATGGGCTTGCCGGTGGTGCCGCTGGAGGCGTGGACGCGCACGACCTCGTCCAGCGGCGTGGCGAACATGCCGGTGGGGTAGGTATCGCGCAGATCGTTCTTGACGGTGAACGGCAGGCCTGGCAAGTCGTCGAGCGACTGGATGTCATCCGGCGTGATCCTGGCCTCCCGCCAGCGCTCGCGATAGAAGGGGACAGCAGCCCAGAGCCGGGCGAGTTGCTCGCGCAAGCGGAAGAGCTGGAGCTTGCGCCGCTCCTCAACGTCCATGCATTCATGCTTGGGGTCCCAGATCATAGGGGGCCTCCTGCGTCTGCGGGTATGAGGTGCGTAGTCATGATGCCTCAGGCCAGGGAACGCTCAACGTGGAGGCTGGGCGTCCGACTCCACGGGAATGTACATCACATCCGCGACCTCGGCGAAGTGGCGATCGCCTGTCACCAGCGTTGCCCCCAGGTGGTGCGCCGTGGCATAGATGACTGCGTCGGCGGTTGCCAGATGGTGTCGCTTCCCCAGTCTGGCCGCGGCGAGTGCAATCTCATCACTCAGCTCGACGACGGTGTGAGAGCGAAGGTGAGCCGCGATGCGGTCGGCTTCGTCCTCCCCGCGCTCGCGCTCAACGTACCGGTAGACCTCATAGAGCACAAGGGTCGGGACGAACACACCGTCCTCGCCGGAGATCGTGTCCATGAAGGAGTGCTGCCTCGGGCCTCCGGCCACGATCTCCACCCAGCCGGACGAATCCATGACGATCATGCCCATTCGCCCTCGTCCCGAAGCCCTTCCCCGGTCAGTCCTGGCAATGACCCCGCGATGTCCTCTAGGGTCGGTACCGGGGCCAAGCAGAGCACCCCATCCTTGACTGTGATAGTGAGCTTCTGTCCCGGAGTAAGCTTGATCTGCATGCGGACACTTCTCGGGATCGATATCTGGTATTTTGACGACAAGGTAACTGCTTGCATTCTGCCACCTGCCTTACGTCTTTGTTCGATGGCATTATGCAGGCGGACACGGTTGCTGTCAACCCGCCAAGTCCACGCCCCGCTGCAGTGCCGCCAGGTTGACTGCCAGCGCCTTGGGTTTCACCGTCAGGCGCACGGCTTCCTGCATGACGGCGGGTGCAATTCCCAGCGCGGGGCACGCTGCGCCCAGCAGGACGATGTTCGCCGCGCGTGGCTCGCCCAGGTCGCAGGCTGTGTCAAAGGCCGGCACGACCAGCACCCGGCGGCCGCTGCTCTGCAGGCGCTCCAGCGCGTCCTCGGGGTAGACACCCCCGCCCAGGGCCACGGTCATCGGCACGATGCGCCGGGGGTCCACGACGACCGTGCCGCCGGGCCGGACCTGCGGCAGCGCGCGCAGGGCCTCCAGTACCTCGAAGCCCAGGAGCACGTCCACCTCGCCCTCGGGGATGGTGGGGGAGAAGATCGGCTGGTCGGGCGAGAAGCGCAGGTGGCTCTCGACGCTGCCGCCGCGCTGGCTCATGCCGTGGATCTCGCTCTTCTTGATCTGCCAGTCCTGCAGCAGGCACGCCTGGGCCAGCGCCTGGGAGGCGGTGATGGTCCCCTGGCCGCCGACGCCGTTGAGAAGTACGTTGGTGATCATGTGAGTCTCGTTGGTGATTGATGGTTGACTGATGGCGTGGGAGCGGTCACCGACCGCGACCGTAGCGGTCGGTGACCGCTCCCACGGCGGGTGCTGGTAGGCCTGGCGATCGCGGTCGGTGACCGCTCCCACGGCAACTACTGCTAGGCCTCGCCGATGGCGCCCTTCGGGCAGACCTGCGCGCACAGCGTGCAGCCGGTGCACAGGGCCGCGTCAATCGCGGGTTGCTGCTTGCCGTTCTCCAGCGTCCGCGCGGAGATGGCGGGACAGCCCAGGCGCAGGCAGGCGCCGCACTGGATGCAGCGCGTCTCGTCCACGACGTGGACCGGGCCGCGGTCGCGCGTGATGAGCACGCAGGGGCGACGGGCGATGAGCACCGCCGGGCCGTCGCTCTCCAGCGCCTCGCGGATGGCCGCCTCCGTCGCCTGCAGGTCAGCGGGCTCGAAGACCTGGACGTGCGCGACGCCAGTGCCCCGACAGAGCGCCTCCAGATCCACCTTGCCGCCCGACCGGCCCGGCAGCGTCGTGCCGGTGCCCGGGTGGTCCTGACCGCCGGTCATGGCCGTGGTCGAGTTGTCCAGGATGATGACGACCGAGGGACTCTGGTTGTAGACGATGTTGAGCAGGCCAGTCATACCGCTGTGCATGAACGTCGAGTCGCCGATCACGGCGACCGCCTTCTGCTTGCCGCCACAGGCCTGATTGATGCCGTGCACCATGCCGATGCCCCCGCCCATGCACAGGCAGGTGTGCAGGGCCTGCAGGGGCGGCAGCGTGCCGAGCGTGTAGCAGCCGATATCGCCATCCACGAACACCTTGAGCTTGCGGAGGGTGTGGAAGACGCCACGATGCGGGCAGCCGGGGCAGAGCTGGGGCGGGCGGGTGGGGAGGCCCTCACCCCCGGCCCCTCCCCCAGGGGGGGAGGGGAGAACGGCTTCGTTCGCCCCTGACTCCCCCTCTCCCTCTGGGAGAGGGGGTAGGGGGGTGAGGGCGGCGCGCACTCGTGCCGGCGACAGCTCGTCTATCTGTAGGCTCTCGGGCAGGGGCTCGACGGTCACGCCCAGTGCGCGGATGCTCTCGGTAAGGTACGGGTCCAACTCCTCGATCACGACGAGCCGGCGCACGGTGGCCGCGAAGCTGCGGATGAGCTGCTCAGGCAGCGGCCAGGTCATGCCGAGCTTCAGGAAGGAAGCCTCCGGGGCGACCTCGCGGGCGTACTGGTACGCGATGCCGGCGGCGATGATGCCGATCTCCGGCGAGCCGGGGATGAGCTGGTTGACCGGCGCGGTCTCGTTCCAGGCGCGGAGGGCCGCCGTGCGCTCGGCGATGACGCGGCGGCGGGCGCGCGCCCGGGCCGGAATCATCACGTACTTCTCGGCCTCGGGGGTGGGCACGGTGTTGGGCGGGCGCTGCTCGCGCTCGCCGGTGATGACCACGCCATCCGAATGCGCCAGACGGGTCGTGACGCGCAGCAGGACCAGCGTGTCGTGGCGCTCGCTCAGCTCGAAGGCCAGCTTCGTGAAGTCCAGCGCCTCCTGGGCATCGGCCGGCTCAAGCATCGGCACCTTGGCCGCGCGCGCATACTGCCGGTTGTCCTGCTCGTTCTGCGAGCTGTGCATCTGCGGGTCGTCGGCGGACAGGACCACCACGCCGCCCTTCACGCCGGTGTAGGAGAGCGTGAAGAAGGGATCGGCGGCGACGTTGAGGCCCACGTGCTTCATCGTGACGATACAGCGGGCCCCGGTGAGGGAGGCCCCGGCGGCAGCTTCGAGGGCGCCCTTCTCGTTGACGGCCCATTCGGTGTAGGCGGGCTGGAAGCCGGCGCTACTGGCCTGTGCGCTGAGCCTCGCCAACGTCGGCAAGACCTCCGAGGACGGGGTGCCGGGGTAGCCGCTGCCGAAGGTGCAGCCGGCCTCCCAGGCCCCGTGGGCGATGGCTTCATTGCCGGACATCAGGTGTTTCTGGGACATGCCTTCAGCTTTCCAGCCTTTCACTCAGTACGTGCGAGGACTGCCTCAACCGCCTCGATCAGTTCCGGGAGGCGTGTCTGGATCGTGTCCCACACAATGTTCAGGTCAACGTCGAAGTAGCCATGAATCAGTCGGTTGCGGAGCGCGATGGTCTTCGCCCAAGGGATGCCGGGCTCCGCCTGGCGAAGTTCAGACGACACACCCGTCGCTGCTTCCCCGACCAGCTCCAGCAAGTGGATCAGCGCGAAGCGGAGCGCGTCGTCGGTGTTCATGTCAGCGCGCGAACGGCCAGCAGAGAGTTCAAGCGCCTTACGCGCGGCTTCCAGAATATGCTGCAAGCGGGCGCGATCACTCTTGGGCATACTGCACCTCCGCGCCCGCCAGCACTTCGTCGCGGAAGAACTTGCTGAGCGAGTTGGGCGTGTTGATCTCCACGCGCCGCCCGCCAAGCATCGCCGATAGCTCTTCCTCCATATCGAAGAGCATGAAGAAGTCAATGGTGTGACCGGGCTCGAACTCGACCAGCACGTCCACGTCGCTATCGTCGCGGAAATCCGGTCGCAGGATCGAGCCAAACAGCGATAGGCGCTTGATGTGATGACGTTGGCAGAAGCCACCCAACGCCTGCTCCGGGATCGCGATGCCATGATAGGTCATGTTCGTTCCTCCGTCCCGTCTGCCCCTACTTCGTCCTCTCATCAATCACGCGCACGGCCTTGCCCTCACTAACCGGCAGGGCGTGCGGTTGGTGGATCTCGACTTTCGGCGTGAACAGCAGTTCGCTCTTCAGGTCAGCCACGATGCGCTCGCGGAGTGCCTCGACCTTGCGCATCTCGTCGAAGAACGTGCCGGGGCGTAGCTCGACCTGCACGATCATGTCATCCATCTCGTTGGTGGTCTGCAGGCGGATGAGGTAGTTGCTGCCGACCTCTTCGATGCCCATGAGTACGCGCTCGACTTGCAGCGGGTAGAGGTTCACCCCGCGCACGATGAGCATGTCATCGCTGCGGCCGGTGATGCGCTCGATGCGGCGGTGGACCCGACCGCACAGGCATTCGCCGGCCTTCAGGCTGGTGATGTCGCGGGTGCGGTAGCGCAGCAGCGGCATGGCCTGGCGGTTGAGGCTGGTGAGGACCATCTCGCCGGCCTCGCCCTCGGGCATCGGCTCCTGCGTCTCCGGGTCAATGATCTCGACGAGGTAATGGTCCTCGCGTACGTGGAGGCCGTCCTGGGCGGGGCACTCAATGGCCACGCCGGGGCCGGCCATCTCCGAGAGGCCGTAGCAGTTGTGGATCTTGACATGCAGCATCTGCTCGACGCGCTGGCGGGTCTTCTCGGTGTGCGGCTCGGCGCCGATGAAGCCGATGCGCAGCGCCAGATCGCGCTCGATGTCTATGCCGTTCTCCTCGCAGTAGTGGACTACGCGCAGCGCGTACGAGGGGAGAATGTGGACGCCGGTGGTCTGGAACTCGCGCATGAGCTGCACTTGCCGGGCGGTGTTGCCCGAGCCGGCGGGGATGGTCATGCAGCCGAGCAGCTCCGAGCCGTAGTGGAAGCCCAGGCCGCCGGTGAACAGGCCGTAGCCCATCATGTTCTGGAAGACGTCCTCGTTCGTCAGGCCGGCGGCGATCATGCCACGCGCGACGCACTCGGCCCAGTAGCGCAGGTCGTCGGCGGTGTGGTAGACGGCGGTGGCGACGCCGGTGGTGCCCGACGAGTAGTGCATGCGGACGACTTGCGCCCGCGGCACGGCCAGCATCCCATAGGGCATGCTGGCGCGCAGGTCGTTCTTGGTCGTGAAGGGCAGGCGGTGCAGATCGTCGAGGCCCTTGATGGAGGCGGGGTCGAGGCCCATCTCAGCCAATTTGGCGGCATAGAAGGGCGCGTTGGCCGCGCGAGAGACGGCCTGCGGCAGGCGCTCGTCCTGCAGGGCCAGGATCTCGTCACGGGTCAGGAAGTCGTGCTGGGTGTAGTCAGACATGCAAACGAAGGCTCCTCTGGGGCGCCTACAGGGAAGCGCGGAGCCTCCGGTTCACCACCTTGGTTTGTTTGTGGAGAGTGTAAGGGTCAGAATACCCGAACCGGCGAGGCGTGACAAGGGGCCGGGGGGCCTGTGGAGCGGGGTACGCCCCCGCCCCACAGGTCTGAGTGCTGGCAGATCGGCCCTCAAGGCGTGATCTCGTACACCTTCAACTCGAACGGCTTGAACTGCGCCGTCCAGTGGGGCGCCTTCGGCTTGATGACCTCGTCGCCCAGCTTGATGCTCGACGGCTTGCGGTCCGTGACGAACGTCGCCTCGTGCTCCTGGTTCTCGTCGTTGACGGCGAACAGGTAGGCCGTCTTGCCGACCTGACGAACCGTGAAGTGCAGCCAGTCCTGCTGCAGCGTCGTGACATGCAACCGGGGCTCGATGGACAGCAGCACCGGCGCCCACTGCTTGACTTCGGCCGCCACGCGCTTAGCCTCGGCCCAGCGCTGGTCGAAGACCGCCGGCTCCTTCTTCAGGTCGAACCACGAGTAGTAGATCAGCCCGGTCGCGCCCTCGGTGAGGCACTGCCAGGTCATCGAGCGCAGCTCGTCATATGTAGGCGGGCGCAGGTCCTTCTTCTCCTCCTCGGTCTTCTTGTAGCAGGCCCAGTTCATCACCTGCGGGACCTGCCAGACTGGGCGGCTGCCCATGACGCTTTCCACCGAGCGCTCCGTGTAGTACGCGGCGCGGCGGGCCGGCGCCATGGGGATCGGGTACGGGTCGGTGCCGAGCACGTCGAAGGTCTTGCGGTACAGCTCCAGTTGGCCGACCTGGTAGAGCACAATCCAGGTGGGGTGGTCCGGGTCGAGCGTCTCCATCCACTCCTGGTGGGCCTCCAGGCGCGACATGTAGTCCAGGGACAACTCGTCATTGAGATACCACGCCAGCAGGGCCGGGTGGTTGCGGAACTGCTTTGTCTTGTCCGCCATGAACGGCCGCTCGTCGTTCTGGCTCTGGATGGCCTTCGGGCACCAGGTGGTGCCATAGTAGGCGTCCTTGAGGGTGTAGATGATCTTCAGGTTCAGGCTCTGCAGCAGGTCCATCTTCTCCGGGGTGGCCCCGCCGTAGGGCATCACGCAGTTGAAGGCGCTGTCGGCGTACTGCTTCAACTCGGCCTCATTCAGGCCGCTGAAGTACATCCCCAGAGGCAGGAACGGCTTGCCGTTGACGATGAGGCGGTTGTGCTCGTCAATGTAGGCGGGACGCTTCTGCAGGTCGCCCTCAGCCAGGACGGTCAGGCGGTACTGATCCGAGTCCAGGAGTTGGCGGTCGTCGTGACGGCGCAGGAAGATGCGCAGCGTGTAGTCCGCCGGCTCGAGGCCCTTCGTGGCGAAGCCGACCCGCGGGGCATTGTCGGCGAGTATCAGGCGCGTGGCCCTGGCCGGGGTGATCTCACCGCGCTTGAGGAGCAGAACCGACAGCTCGGTCTGGCGCGGGGTGAGGTCATAGTCGTCGAGGCGCAGTTGCGCGGCCAGCTCGATCCGCTTGGTCTCGGGGGTGACCAGGCCCCGGTAGTTGGGCTTCAGGAGCATTGTGCGCATCGGCGGTTCGGTGTAGCGCTTCACCTCGACGTCGTCCCACCAGGCTTTGCCGGTCATGCCCTTGCGCAGGTAGCAGACGACGCTGCATCGGGCGTTCTCGGGGATGCGGCCGGTAGTGCCGCTGACTCGCGTCCAGTCCTTCGTGCCCTTGATCCCGCCGGGATAGGAGCCGCCGAGGTACTGGCCGTCCGGGCTCCACCACTCCAGGCAGATGGTCGCGCCGCTGTCATTGCCGACCACGTTCTCGCATTTCACCCAGACGCTGAACTCGTATATGCGGCCAGCCTGCAAAGGCAGCGGGTGGCCGCACAAGGCGTACTTGCCCGCGTCGGCGTTGACGAACTGCAGGGCCCCCGTGCCGGTGCGGACCGGGGACGTGACACAGCTGTAGACATCAGCCGGGCCGCTCCAGCCCTCGGGCTGGCCGTTGGCCCCCTTGACCTCGAAGCCGGGGTTGGTGACGAGGTTGGGCAGGTCGGCGGCGAAGCCAGCGGCGGCGAGCGAGAGGACGGCGCAGAGCAGTAGGACGCGGGTAGCCATGTGCATTCGACTCCTTGCGATTATCCCGGCGGCCCCTTCGGGGCGCGGGGGGTATCAGGCGACGTCTCCCGTGGGCTTCCGCCCACGGCTACGGACGGCGGGCCCTTCGGGCCGGACGGCAACGGCAAGGCGCCGCGACGAACGCCATGGGCGTGCGCTATGTGCCATGTGTCATGCCATGTGTCATGCCATGTGTCATGCCATGTGCCATGTGCCATGTGCCATGTGCCATGTGCCATGTGCCGTGCGCCGTGCGCCGTGCGCCGTGCGCCGTGCGCCGTGCGCCGTGCGCCGTGCGCCGTGCGCCGTGCGCCGTGCGCCGTGCGCCGTGCGCCGTGCGCCCGCGAAGCGGGCCACCGTATGTAGCCGTGGGCGGGAGCCCACGGTTCGGTGCAGCCCCCTCGCGACCTCGGCGCCCCGGAGGGGCCGCCGGTGGTTCAGTAGAACAGCTCAATCGTCGTCAGACGGTCCACCGGGCTGTCGTCCACAGTGACCCAACCGTACCCCTCCTCATACCCCTTCTCGAAACCCTGGTCGCTGCCGTTGACGGCGACCCGTTCTGGCTCACGGATGCCGTGGAAGTTCACGTCGAGCGACCGCACCATCGGCGCGTCGGGGTACGTCCCCTCCGGCGCCCGGATCTTCACTACCAGGCGCTTGTCGGTCTGCTCGTACGACGCGCGGGTGGTGCGGAAGTGCCCCTGCTCGTGACCGAAGGTGAGGCCGTCATCCTCGTACAGCACCGTCTCGCCGCGCTCGGCGGGCCAGAGGCTGTAGCCCTGGGCGTAGGCGCGGTCGTCGCCAACGTAGGCGTGCGAACGGTCATAGCGATGCTCGGCTTCATCCACCGGGAGGATCGCGCCGTGGCGCACCAGCAGCGCACCGTGTTCCTCGCGGTCCCTCAACTGCACCCAGCGCCCGCCCTGGAGCGGTTTCTCTCCGAGGCTGTCGTAGTGGTGCCACAGGCCCTCGGGCAGGTAGAGCTCATCGGCGAAACAGGCGGCGAGCAGATCGTCGCCGAGCATGAACTGCCGTAGGCACTTGGGCGCCTCGGGATCACGGGGCCACATGAGTGGCATGGGGCGCATCATGGGCACGCCAGTGCGGTACGCCTGCCAGGCAGCCGTGTACAAGTAGGGGATGAGGTCATAGCGCATGTTGGCGTAGCGGCGGAAGAACCCCTCCAGCTCCTCGCCCTGGAACCACGGGTGGCGGAAGTAGTTCCACGAGTTGAGCTGCGCCCAGGGGAGCAGGAAGCCGAAGTGGATGCCCGCCTTGGTGGTTACTTCCATGTCCACGGTGTTCATGCCGTGGCCTGACAGCGCCATGTTCAGGCACCCGACCAGGGGGCCCTCCTCGCCGCCGGTGTCGCCGGTCCAGGTAGCTGTCCAGCGCTGCAGCCCCGCCCAGCCGGCGACGGTGAAGCCGAAGGGGCGGCGGCCTGTGTGCGCGGCGAAGCCCTCGTACATCTGCTGGGAGTAGAGCATGGGGTACAGGTTGTGCATCTCGTCATCCCGCATGCCATTGCCGTACAGGCGGTCGGGGTGGTCGAGGACCTGGTTGCTGCCGTCCTGCTTGAACCACTCGACGCCCTGGTCCACGAAGTCCTTGAGGTGCTCGAACCACGCCTCGTCGGGCTTGGTGAGCTGGTCCATGCGGCGAGCGGCGGCGAGATGCTCATCCTGCTCGAAGCCGCGCTTCTCGGCGGTGTCCGCACTGGCGCTCGCCTGCGACTGCACGCGGCGCTCGGCCTCGTACGAGACATCGTAGTCCATGCACAGCCACAGGCCCGGCTTGAAGCCCATGCGCCGCGCCGCGCGCATGAAGGTGTAGCGGCCCGGCGTGCGGTCGTAGCCGGGGACGGGGAAGCGGTCTTTGCTCCAGTCCTTGGTGATCGAGAAGTCGTAGTTCTTCTCCATCCAGCCGGGCTCGAGGCTGATGGCGTCGCACGGGATGTCGCGGTCACGGAACTTCAGGCAGTCCTCCATGAACTCACGGTCGTTGGCCTGGGTCCGGCAGATGAACCAGAGCCCGAAGGCCCACTTGGGCGGCAGCGGCGGCTTGCCCGTGATGTCCGTGTAGCGCTCGATGATCTCCAGGGGCGAGGGGCCGTGGATGAAGTAGTAGTCCAGGCAGCCGGCCGGCTGTCGGAAGCCGAACCAGTCGGGCGATGAGTGGCCCAGGTCCACGATCAGCCGCCGCGTGGTGTTGACCAGCAGCCCGAAGCCGTCGGGCGTCCAGACGACGGGGATGGGGATGTAGCCGGTGACATTGCGGACCCACAGGTCGCCCAGCGTGCCGCGGAGTTCCAGGCGCTCGCGCTGCTGGTCGCCCAGGCCGAAGAACGTGCGGTCCGGCGGCAGTATGAAGCGCGCTTCGGTGAGGCCCTCGTCCACGGTCGGCGGCTCAGCGCTGCGGAGCAGTTCTTTGCCCGCAGCATCCGCGATGGCCACGGAGCCGTCGGCCTTGTGCATCGTGACCGTGAGGACATCGGAGCGCACGGTCAGCTCGGCGTCGGTCTCGTCGGTGCGGACGGGGACTTCCGGCCAGTCATCGCGGAAGAAGCCGTAGCGGATCAGCGGCTGCTCGGGCGGGGTCTCACCGTCGTACTGGCGGAGGCGGACGATCGCGGGGGTGAGGAAGTCAATTCGCGTAGGCATGGTGGTCTCCTGAAGTGTGGCAACAGCAGCAGGGGCAGGCGGGGGCGCCTGCCCGATAGGGTCGTGTCAGTTGTTCGCGGCCGGGTTCCTATCCGCCTCCGCCCTTGGCCCGGCGCCCTCTCCCGTCCCCCGAATCCCCAATCCCCAATCCCCAATCCCCAATCCCTACCTCACAATCCGGATGCTCGTGGCCGTGATGCGCAAGAGGCCTTCGGCGGTGTCGGGGTCGTGGACACCAAGGGCCAGAATGAGATAGCGGCTCTCCTGCACCAGGTAGGTCAGGCCGAACTGCTCGGAGGTGATGGTCTGGGCCTGCCGGCCGAGCAAGGCCAATGGCGTGCCGCCGCCGCCCGGGGCCAGCAGGGCGGCCACCTCACGGTACGCCTGGCGCGCCGCCTCGTCGGTGCCATACCGGAGCAGCGCCAACTGCAGTTGCGTGCCGTTCTCGAGGTAGTCGGCCACCAGGCCATCCCCCAACGCCGGGTTCGCGAGCAGGTCGCGCCGGTAGTAGCGCAGGGAGTTGGTGACTTGCCGGGCCTCGGGCATCAGGCGCATCATCAGCGGCAGGGGGCCGGGGAGGGGCAGGACGCTCATGACGGCCTCGGCGGCAGCCTCAGCGGTGGCCCGCGCCGGGGTGGCGGTGGGCGGCGGGGTCGTCCGCACGTAGAAGGTGTCGCGCCACACGTGATGCTGAGTGCCCGTCCAGTAGGAGATGGCCTTCAGGTTGGCCGCCTCCGAGGTCGGGGTGCGGAAGTGGGCGAAGGCGCCGAAGGCATCCAGCGGATCGGCGAACCGGAGCACCTCGACCACGACGGGGTCGTGCGGCGTCTCCGGGATGAGCTGGAGGCGCACTCCCCAGTCGAAGCGGTAGCTCAGGACGACGGGAGCCACCTCCGGCGGCAGCAGTGCTGAGGCGGCCTGTCCCGCCGCAGTCTGCGAGTCCGGAGCCATCGTCCAGCCCTTCAGGCGGGCCGGCAGCGGCTTCAGCCGCGCCAGGAGCTCCTCCGGGGTGGCGGGGTAGGTGGCCGGCTCGGTCTCGGACTGGGCCAGGCTGAGGGCCGCCCCGCCGAGGAGGGCCAGTAGGATTGCCACAGCCCGGCGACATGACCGCAGGCCAATCCGCGTGTGCATCATCGCACCTGCTTCCGGGAGGCAGCTTCGGGCTGCCATCGCCCCACAGACGGTAGTTCGTCCGGCGACGTGGTTTGACCTGTGCCGGGGAGGTGGTTGTGTTGCGCCGCTTGACGGTGGCGGCGGGGGAGGCTACAATCGCCGCTGACATCACATCGGGAAGCTGGTGCAAGTCCAGCGCTGCCCCGCAACCGTGATCGGGGACGAAAGCCACACCGCGGTCGGCATGGCCGAACGCAGGCCACCGGGCAACCGCCCGGGAAGGCGTGGCCGGTAGGATGATCCGAAAGCCGGGATACCATCTGGCGTAACCCAGTCATTCCTCGAGGGCGGGAATGGCGGCTGCTTTGTGAGACTGCCCTGAGATCGTCCGCCGATCTCCCCGGCGGTCTTTTGTGCTTACAGGAGCCGTATGATACGCAAGCGCTTCACCGTGCTGATGGTCGCCGCAGCGGTTGTGGCTGTCTCAGGCTGCACGAGGCAGTCCCCGCCGCCCGCGCCGGTCGGCACCCCGGGGCCCCAGGCCTCGTCCGGCTTCCCCCTGACCGTGACCGACGCGCTCGGCCAGCAGGTCACGCTGCCGCGCCCCCCGCAGCGCATCATCAGCCTGGCCCCCAGCCTCACCGAGATCATCTTCGCCCTGGGCCTGGGTGAGCGGCTGGTCGGCGTCACCGAGTTCTGCCTGTACCCGCCCGAGGCGCTGCGCAAGGAGAAGATCGGGGGGTATGTGAACGCCAGCCAGGAGAAGATCGTGTCGCTCCGGCCGGACATCGTACTTGCCACGCGCGGCACCCCGACAGGCTTCATGGACGGCCTGCGGAAGTTCGGCCTGGCGGTCATGGCCGTGGACCAGACCAGCTACGGGCAGGTCATCGCCAGCATGGAGAGCATCGCGCAGGTGTGCGGCGTGCCCGAGGCCGGGCGCAAGCTCGGCGGTGAGCTGCGGCATGTGCGGCAGGAAATCACGGCCAAGACGCAGCCCCTGCGCGCCGACCAGCGCCCTCGCGCGCTGCTCGTATTGTCTCTGCAGCCGCTGTTTGTGGGCGGCCCCGGCAGCTTCCAGCGCGAGATGCTCGAAGCGTGCGGGGCGAGTGAAGTGTCGGGCCTGCAGAAGCCCTTCGGCGCCCTGTCCGAGGAGGCCGTCGTGGCAGCCGACCCGCAGGTCGTGATCTTCCCCAGCAATGACAATGGCCAGACCGTGACCGTGGACGGACAGCTCAAGCGTCTGCGGGCCAGCGCCGCCTGGCGCAGTGTGGCGGCGGTCAAGAACGGTCGCGTCGTCGTCGTCAACGTGGACTACATCAGCATCCCCGGGCCGAGGCTGGTGCTGGGGTTCCGCGAGCTGGCCCGGCAACTGCACCCGGAGCTGTTCGCGCCATGACCGACGCCCCCGGCCCCCTGCTCCGGCTGCAGCACCTGAGCGCGTCCTACGACGTGCGGGAAGTGCTGCGCGGGCTGGACCTGGAGATCCCGGTGGGGCAACTGGTGGGCCTGCTGGGGCCGAACGGGTCGGGGAAGAGCACGCTCCTGCGGGTCATCGCCGGGCTGCTGGGGGCCTCACACGGCACGGTGGCGCTGGCGGGGCGGAACCTGGCACAGTACGGCGCCCGCGAGCGCGCACGGCGGGTGGCGCTGGTGCCCCAGTCCGTCGCTCTCCCCTTCGCTTTCTCCGTCTTCGATGTCGTCGCCATGGGCCGCCACCCGCACCTGGGACTGCTCGGGGCCGCCGGGCAGCGTGACTTCGCGGTCATCCACGAGGCGCTGCGGCAGACCGACTGCCTCGATCTACAGGAGCGGCTGGCGACGGAGCTGAGCGGGGGTGAGCTGCAGCGGGTCATCATCGCCCGGGCGCTGGCGCAGGAGCCGCAACTGCTCCTGCTCGACGAGCCTACCGCGCACCTGGACCTGAACCACCAACTCGACATCGCGCGCCTGCTGCGGCAACTGAACCGCGAGCACGCGATCACCGTGCTGTGGGTGTCGCACGATGTGAACCTGGCGGCGGAGTTCTGCGACCGGCTGGTGATGCTGCAGGCCGGGCAGATCGTGGCCGACGGCCCGCCGGAGGCTGTCGTGACCAGCGACA
This sequence comes from bacterium, assembly GCA_021372615.1. Lineage (NCBI taxonomy): Bacteria > bacterium. The sequence continues at coordinate 25,259 of JAJFUB010000109.1, forward strand.
TCGTGGAGCGCGTGTACGGCCTGCGGGCGCCGGTCAACCCCAACCCGCTCTCCGGGAGGCCGCAGATTGTGCTCAGTGGCGCCGGGGGGGACGCACCATGATCTCTCCCGCGCGGCGGCGTCGCGTCGCGGTGCTGATCGTGCTGCTGGCAGTGCTGCTGCTGGCCGCGAGTGTCTTGTCCCTGGGCATCGGGGTGGCACACCAGTCGCCATCGGAGGTCATGCGGGCGCTGGCGGACGGGGCGCGCGGGGTGCTGACCGGGGCGCCTGTGCCGGCCGATGAGGCCCACACGGTCGTGCTGGACCTGCGCCTGCCCCGGCTGCTGCTGGCAGTGCTCGTAGGCGTCTGCCTGGCGCTGTCGGGCGCGATCATGCAGGCGCTGTTTCACAACTCGCTGGCCGATCCGTACATCCTGGGCGTGTCCTCGGGGGCGGCGTTGGGGGCGGTGGCAGCGATGATGTTGGGCGGTCTCGCCGCAGTGGCGGCGGTCTCGGTCCCTGGCCTGGCCTTCGTCGGCGCCCTGTTGGTGGTGTTCGTAGTCTACGCGCTGGCCCAGCGGGGCGGGCGGGTGCAGACGGGCACGCTGCTGCTGACCGGCATTGCCGTCGGCTCGCTGATCTCGGCCCTCACGTCCTTCCTGATGATGGTGATGGACGAGGACCTGCGGACGGTGCTCTTCTGGCTGCTGGGGGGGCTGAGCGGGCGGAGCTGGCCCGCCGTGGGCACGATCCTGCCGGCGGCAGTGGTGGGGTTGGCCTGTGCGCTGGTGGCGGTGCGGGCGCTGAACCTGCTGCTGCTGGGGGATGAAGCGGCGGCGAGCCTGGGGTTGAACCTGCAGCTAGCCAAGCGACTACTGCTGGCGCTGGCGTCACTGCTGGCGGCGGCGGCTGTGGCCGTCAGCGGCATCATCGCCTTCGTTGGGCTGGTGGTGCCGCATGTGACGCGGCTGCTGGTGGGGCCGGATCACCGCACTCTGGTGCCGGTATCGGCGCTGCTGGGGGCGCTGCTGATGGTCCTGGCCGACACGCTGGCCCGGACGGTCCTGGCGCCGACGGAGCTGCCCCTCGGGATCATTACCAGTGCGTTGGGATGCCCGTTCTTCCTGTACCTGCTGCGGACGCAGGGGCGGCAGGGGATGTAGCAGAGGGGACTGTCCCCGCAGGGGGCTGTCCCCATCCTGCAGGGCCAAGTGGCAATGGGGTCAGCCCCCGGCGGATTGCCTGCGGCAACCCACCGGGGACAGACCCCATCCTCGCGACCGCCTGCCAAGCTTACTGACGTGGCGCGCCGACGGGCTGCGGCTGGGGGGCCGCCGGACGCGGGGCGGCCTGTGCCGCCGGGGCCTGCGCGACCTGCGCCGGCGCCGTCTGAGCCGGGCGGCGCATCAGGACGCTCACCTGCGGCGCGGTGCCGGTGATGCCGATGCAGTCGAAGCCCTTGGCCACCATCTCCGCGATCCGCTCGTTGAAGTGCCCTACCTTCGCCCCGCCCTGTTCCACGACCTGATACTCGAATTGCGCCATTGCGATCACCTTCCGGGTCAGACATTCCCAAACGTCAAGAGGTGGGGGAGGGGCGCCCCGTGACGGGGGCTCCCGCCCCCGCCTAGATTGGGCCGCGCCTCCGGCGCTCAACGGCGCGCCACCCCGTCATCTGCCCATCTCCCCATCGCGCCATCGCCTCATCCCGCCGTGGCCCCATCGCGGCCCCCTACAGGCTCAGGATCTTGTCCATCGCGCCGCTGGTGGCCTGGAGCAGGTACTCCGGGAAGTACTGGTACGGCGGCATCATCTCGGCCGTGACCGCACCCTTGTACTTGATGGCCTTGAGGGCTTTCATCACCGCGTCCCACGGCACGTCGCCCTCCAGCAGGTCCACGAAGCCGTCCAGATCGGCGATGCTGCGCTTGAAGTCCTTGAAGTGCACCGCGCTGATGCGGTCGCCCAGGATACGGATCCACTGGTCCGGATAGCCGCTGGCCAGGACGTTGCCCACGTCGAAGTACGCCTTGACCATCGGGCTGCCGCACGCGTCCACAAAGTTGCGGAACTCCAGGGGCGACAGCAGGAACTTGTTCCAGACATACTCGATGCCAATGGTGACCCCGGTCTTCTCGGCCTCGGGCACCATCTTCTTGATGACCTCCAGGCTCTTCTCCCAGGCCACATCGTAGGGCAGATCAGGCGTGACCGTGCAGGGGATGGTCAGGGCTGTCGTGGCGCCGATGGCCTTGGCCAGTTGCAGCGACTTCTTGCAGATGTCCAGGCCGACCTTGTTGATCTTGCCGCCGTCGAGGACCATCGGCTGCGACCAGTACAGGCCGGTGGCGAAGGTGGGCGTCTGCAGACCGATCTTGTCGGCCATCTGCTTGATGGCCTTGATCTCGGCCGCCGTCGTCTTCATGTTGATCTCGGCGTCGGGGCCCTCCAGCGTCAACTCAATGGCCTCAAAGCCGGACGCCTTGGCCAGCTTCATGCGGTCCTTGAGCTTCATGCCGCCCGGGAACGACCAGTAACTGATGGACTTTATCATCTGTCATGCCCTCCTACGGGTATGGTTCCGATTGTGTAGTGGCGCGATTCATCGCGCCGGGTGTCGCCAGATGCGTCGCAGGGCCAACGGGCGCGATGAATCGCGCCGCTACATCGCCGTTTCGATGCGGTCCTGATATCGGTGCAGGGATCCGTCCAGCACCTCCGCGACCGTGACTTTGCGTCCGGCGGTCGCCGACTCGAGGATGGCTTGCGTGACAGCCAGGGCGCGGAGGCCCTGGGCGCCGTCGGCTTCGGGCGGAGCTTCGCGGGCCACGGCCCGGGCGAAGCTGTAGAACTCCGCCGCCAGCAGCTTGCGGTCGGTCTCGGGGTAGGGGAAGGAGTACTGCGACGGGCGGTCGCCGAACAACTGCGTCTCGATCTCGTTGAGCTGGTAGGACGGCGTGAGTTCCAGCATCTTGTCGGCAGGCACCTCGTTGCGCTCACGGGAGAGCGTCAGCGGGGCGCCGGTACGGTCGCCGGGCAGGTTGAGCGTGCCGGCGGTGCCGAAGATCGTGCGCTGGCCAAACGTGTGGCCGGGGCTGGCGAAGCTGATGGTCAGGTGGCCCTGCGCGCCGCTCTCGAAGGCCAGGGCGGCCGTGCAGGCGTCCTCGGCGTCCACGTCCACGGTCACTTCGGTGCCGTCGTACTCCTTGCCGGCGCGCAGGAAGTGCACCAGTTGGGCCTCGCCGGCCACCGTGGCCACCGGCCCCATGAGGCTCTCGAGGATGTAGAGGGCGTGGATGCCCACGTCCAGCAGCACACCGCCCGCCGCGAGTTTGTGGCGCCAGGCGGTGCCGATGATCGTGTATGCCGAGCCGATGGCGAGCTGCAGAGCGAAGCTCGGGTGGCCGATGAGCCCGTCCCTGATGCAGGCCCTGGCGAGGCGGTTGATCGGGTCGTGGCGGTTGTTCTCGGCTGTGGCCAGGACGCGTCCGTGACTCGCGGCTGCCTCGACCATGCGCTGCCCGCGCGCCACGGTAATGGCCAGGGGCTTCTCGCACAAGACGTCCAGACCGGCCTCCAGCAGGCCGACCACCAGCCCATCGTGGGAGCGTGGATCGGTGACGACATCGGCGGCTTGCAGGTCAGGCTGGTCGCGCAGCGCCTGCGCCAGGTCGGTGTAGACGACCGGCCGGGCCCCGAGGAGTTGCTCGGCCTCGGCCGCAACCTTCTCGGCCAAGTCCAGCCGCCGGTCGCAGACCGCGGTCAGGCGCACATGGCCCGGCCAGACGCGCTGCAATTCCCCCAGGCCGCGCACGTGGCGCGCGCCCATCATGCCACAGCCGACGAGGAGCAGGTTGATTGGTTCCATCAGGCCTTGCCATCCCGGAAGGCGTTCAGTTGCTTCATGAACTCCCGCATCCACGGCGCGTTGTCGTGGAACGTGCGGGCGCTGACGATGTTGCCATCCACCACGCACGGCTCGTCCACATAGGTGGCGCCGCAGACCTCGGCGTCGTAGGCGCACTTGGCGACGGTGGTCACCCGCTTGCCCCGGATGACGCCGGCCTTGGCCACGATCTCGATGCCGTGGCAGACCACCGCGATGGGCTTGCCCGCGGTGGCGAAGTGGCGCGTGATGCGCATCAGGTCCTCGTCGTAGCGGATGTACTCAGGGGCCCGACCGCCCGAGAGGATGAGCCCGACGTATTCCTCCTCGCGGATGTCGCGGAAGGCGATGTCAGCGGCGAAGTTGTAGCCTTTGGACTCCTGGGTGATGTCCCAGTCGGCCGGTTTGTCGTGCTGGACGAGGTGGTAGACGCGCTTCTGGGGGGCGGCCACCCAGCACTGGTAGCCGTCCTCCTGGACGCGGTAGTACGGGTAGAGCGTGTCCGTGACTTCCGCGGCCTCGCCGATGACGAGCAGGACTTTCTGCATTGGGTGTCTCCTGTAGGGCGGGGGCTTGTACCCCGCCCTGCCGTCTGCATCGTGCCACGCGGGGCGGGGTACGAGCCCCCGCCCCACAACATCACCTACACTCCAGCCGCCTCGGCCGCGGCTTGCATCACACCATAGCAGTGCCGCGCCGCGCCCCAGACGTCATACTCCGGCTTCGACCAGACCATCGTGCTGATCTCGAGTGTGATGACCTCGCGCCAGCCGTACTGGTGCATGGCGGCGACGTACTCGACCAGGTCGAGCTGTCCCGTCCCTGGCAGGACGAGGGCGAAGCTGCCATCGTCGTGGCGGACGGCGTCGGTGACGTGTGTGTGGGCGGTGTAGGGCAGGAGGCGCTGGACGGCCTCGGTGATGCCCTCGCCGGCCAGGAAGAGATGGACGATGTCGAAGTGCAGGCGTAAGCGCGCGCTACCGACGGTGTCCAGCAGCCAGGTGATACGGTCGGAGCAGTTGACGGCAGCGCCGGTGTGGGCTTCGCCGGCGAGGATGAAGTCGTGCTCCCCGGCCAGGGCGGCGTAGTCGCCCAACAGGTCCAGCATGCGTCCCCGGACCTGCTCCCACTGGTCGCGGCCGGCGCCGAAGCCGATCGCGAGGACGGGGGGCTCGCCCATGCCCAGGTCACGCGCCAGTTGCGCCGCCGTGGCAGCGCGCTGCAGGTTGACTCGATGGGCGTCATCGTCGGGGGTGAAGATCGAGCCGAGCATGAAGAGGGCAGGGAGGCGCAGGCCAGAGTCGGCGACTAGTTGTCGCAGATGTGCCCGGCGTGGCCCGTCGAAGTCGCCCAGGTCGCCCCGGTCGCGGTTGGGGCCGATGCAGATCTCGACGCCCCTATATCCCAGTGCCGCCAGGCCGGGAAGCGCTTCCTCCAGGGGGACGGTGGGCATGGCATAGGTGCCGTAGGCGAACTCCATGTCGTGTGCCTTTCCGGGCGGTCGTGTCGGCTACTGCCGAGGCGCTGTCGGCCCTGCCGGCGGACATCTGGTGATAGCGTGGCAAGTTGCCGCTGTCATCCGCTCCCCCGCAGGACGATTCGCCTGTGCGGGCGGGGAGGACCATGGTCACGCGCGCGGCAGGATGAGGGCGCTCGACCAGCTTGCGGGAGCGCATGAACGCAAAGAGCTGGGCGCCCACGATGATGAGCAAGCCGATCAGGATGACAATGAGCAGCCAGATGACCTCTGGGGACAAGCCGGCCTTGCGCTTGCCGTAGACGTAGCGGCGGCCGCGCGTCGCGCGCTTGACCAGCACGGTCTCCAGCGGCGCCCGGCAGTGCGGACAGGTCAGGTCCTCGTGCTGAACCATCTCGCCACACTTGGGGCACTCGAGCCGTTCGGTAGGCTTGTGCATGGGCCCGCTCCTGCGACGTGACTGCCACGCCCCTTCGCCGACCCTCACCGCGACTCCTTCTCGGGTGTTACCAGGCGTTGCGCATCGGTTACGGCATGGTGCGCGGCGGGGTCTTCAGGCTGCAGAGCGCGGGCCGATGATGCTGGTACGCCAGAGGCGATCGCTGCCGGTGATGAGGTGTCCAACGATGGGGATTGACGCAAGCACTGCTGCGGTCCGTGCGGCCGAGACGTCACGGCTGCCAGACATGCTGCCCCAGGCGCACACGCCCCTCGAGGTGCTGTGCGCGCTCGCCGAGGACGGGATGCCGTGCGGCCTGGACCTGTGGGCCATGGCGGTGACCCGCTGCGACGTACCGGAGGTGTACCTGTGCACCGAGGCCCCGGTGGACCCGGACTGCGCCGCCAGCCAACTGGCGCACTTCGTAGCCTCGGCCTCGGCACTGCCCTGTGAGGGCGATCTGCTCATGCCCGACTGGTCGCAGGCGGCGCAACGAGTGGTGTGCCTCGCCCCCCAGCAGCCCGCACACACCGGCGAGCTGGCCGAGTATCGTGACACGCACCTGCCCACCGGGGACCAGACGGGTGTCATCATTCGGGCCGCCAACCTGGCGGCCGCCGACGAAGCGACCCCCACCCCCGCGTGGGACCGTCTGCCGATGATGGTGCAGTACGCCGCGCCGTACCTGCGTTCCATGAGCCTGGTGGACCCGGACACGACCCGGGGCATGATTGACGTGGAGAGCGGCATGTATAGCTGGCCCTACTTCATGGACGCCATCGAGCGGGAGGTGGACCGCTCCCGGCGCTACCAGAGCGAACTGTCCCTGGCCGTCGTGGAGTTGAAGGCCATGCGGGTGCTGGGCGAGATCCCAGGCGATCTGCATCGCCGGATAGGGTCTCATATCGTGGCGAATGTGCGCCGATCGGATATCGTGGGCCGGGTCGGCAAGCGCACGTATGCCGTCTTCTTCCACGGCACCGGTCCCCGCCCCGCGCTGATCGCCGCCGGGCGCATCGCCGAGGCGCTGGGCGCCGATGGGGCCATCGCCGGCATCGTGTCCTTCAGCCTCGGGGTGAGCGGGTGGGAGAAAAGCGGGCCGCTAGAGGTCGGCACGCTGATGTCGCAGGCGGGGGAGGCAGCGGCCGAGGCAGCTTTGATCGCCCCCGGCAGTGCCTTCGTGTACGTCTGAGGCCCGCGGTGTCGGACCCATAGGGCCGGTGCGTGGCTCCCATATTGACATTTGCGCCCCCGCTGGTATAATGCCCTCGTTAGCACTCTACTCTATCGAGTGCTAATTCTCTCAGACACCCGCGGATGGTATGTCCGCTCGGCCGGAAGCAGGCCGAATCCTGTACGGCCCGGAGCCCAACCCCGCTCCGGAGCCTTTCCATTTCAAGGTGGTGCGTAGCCTATGCTTCAACCATTGGGTGACCGTGTGCTCGTCAAGCCGCTGGAAGCCGAGGAGAAGAGCGCCGGCGGGATCATCCTGCCCGAGAAGGCCCAGGAGAAGCCCCGCGAGGGTGAAGTCATTGCTGTCGGACCGGGCAAGGTCAACGACAAGGGCGACCGCAAGGTCATGACCGTCAAGGTCGGCGACACCGTCGTCTACAGCGAGTACGGCGGCACGGAGATCTCGTACGAGGGCACCGACTACCTGCTCATTGATGAGGGCAGCATCCTGGCCGTGAAGGCCTAAGCACGCGAAATCAACGGGAGGTCTACACATAATGGCCAAGCAACTCGCCTTCAGCGAGGAGGCACGGCGGGCGCTGCAGAGCGGCGTGGACAAGGTCGCCGACGCGGTCGCCGTCACTCTCGGCCCCAAGGGCCGCAATGTCGTCATCGCCAAGAAGTGGGGCGGCCCCACCATCACCAAGGATGGCGTGACCGTCGCCAAGGAAGTCGAACTGGACGACCGCTACGAGAACATGGGCGCCCAGTTGTGCAAGGAAGTCGCCTCCAAGACCAATGACGACACCGGCGATGGCACCACCACCGCCACCGTGCTGGCCCGCGCCATCGTCCAGGCCGGGCTGCGCAACGTCGCCGCCGGCGCCAACCCGATGCTCATCAAGCGCGGCATCGAGCGCGCCACCACCGCCATGGTCGAAGAGATCCGCAAGATGTCCGAGCCGCTCGAAGGCCGCGACGCTGTGGCCAACGTGGCGGGCATCGCCGGCAACGACCACGAGATCGGCGAGCTCATCGCCGACGCCATGGACAAGGTGGGCAAGGACGGCGTCATCACCGTCGAGGAGTCCAAGGTCGGGCGCACCGAGGTCGAGGTCGTCGAGGGCATGCAGTTCGACAAGGGCTACATCTCCCCGTACTTCGTGACCGAGGGCGACAGCATGCAGGCCGTGCTGGAGAAGCCCTTCATCCTGCTGTATGAGAAGAAGATCTCCTCCGCCGCCGACCTCGTCCCCGTGCTGGAGAAGGTCGCGGGCGCCGGCCGGCCCATGCTCATCATCGCCGAGGACGTCGAGGCCGAAGCTCTGGCCACCCTCGTCGTCAACAAGATGCGGGGCACCATCCAGGCCTGCGCCGTCAAGGCCCCCGGCTTTGGCGACCGCCGCAAGCGCAACCTGGAAGACATCGCCATCCTGACCGGCGGCCAGTTCATCTCCGAGGACCTCGGCATCAAGCTCGAGAACGTGGAGCTGACTGACCTCGGCACCGCCGAGCGCGTCGCGATCGGCAAGGACGAGACCACGATCGTGCAGGGCGGCGGCAGCCAGGAAGAGATCGCCGCGCGCATCGGCCAGATCCGCAAGGAGATCGAGACCACCGACAGCAACTACGACCGCGAGAAGCTCGAAGAGCGCCTGGCGAAGCTCGCCGGCGGCGTGGCAGTCATCAAGGTCGGCGCGGCCACCGAGACCGAACTGAAGGAACTCAAGCACCGCTACGAGGACGCCCTGTCGTCCGCGCGGTCGGCGCTGGAAGAGGGCATCGTCCCCGGTGGCGGCGTCGCGCTACTGCGCGCCGCGGCCGCTCTCGAACTCGAGGCGGAGGCCGGCGACGAGGCCACGGGTATCGCCATCGTCAAGAAGGCGGCCCAGGAGCCGCTGAAGCGCATCGCCGAGAATGCGGGCCTCAACGGCGCCGTCGTGGCCGAGAAGGTGCTGGGTCACAAGTCCGCCAAGTACGGCTTTGACGCGGCGACCGAGGAGTATGGCGACATGCTCAAGGCCGGCATCATTGACCCGGTCAAGGTCGTGCGCTCAGCCCTGGAGAACGCCGCCAGCATCGGCTCGCTGGTCCTGACCACCGAGACACTGGTCGCCGACATCCCCGAGCCCGAGCCGCCCATGCCGCCCGGCGGCCCCGGCGGGATGGACTACTAACGGCGAACGGCGAAAACAGAAGAACGGAAGAACGGAATGACGGGGCGCGCCGGAAGATCGGCGCGCCCCTGTTTTCTGTGGTGACGGCTGTATCAAACATTTGTTTGTGTGGTATAATGCACAACTGGTCTCCCGGCCAGTGCGCGCCGCTGAGGGGGCCTGCCGTTCACTCCCAACTCTCAACTCCGAACTGTCAACCCACATGCCCCAGTTCCAGATCATCTCCGACTACGAACCCAAGGGCGACCAGCCCGCGGCCATTGAGGGCCTCACGGCTGGCTTGCAGCGCGGCGACAAGGAGCAGATCCTGCTCGGCGTCACCGGCTCGGGCAAGACCTACATGATCGCCAACGTGATCGAGCGCGTGCAGCGGCCGACACTCGTGCTGGCGCACAACAAGACCCTGGCCGGTCAGCTCGCCATGGAGTTCAAGGAGTTCTTCCCGAACAACGCCTGCGAGTATTTCGTCTCCTACTACGACTACTACCAGCCCGAAGCGTACCTGCCCCAGACCGACACCTACATCGAGAAGGACTCGCAGATCAACGAGGAGATTGACCGGCTGCGGCACTCGGCCACGCAGTCACTGCGCGAGCGGCGCGACACCATCGTCGTCGCCAGCGTCTCGTGCATCTTCGGGCTCGGCTCGCCCGAGCAGTACGAGGAGATCGTGCTGGCGGTGCGGGTGGGGCAGGAAGTAGACCGGGACGAGATGCTGCGCCAACTCGTGCGGATGCAGTTCTCGCGCAATGACATCGGTCTGGACCGGGGCACCTTCCGCGTGCGCGGCGACGTCATCGAGGTCCACCCCGTGGATCAGGACGTGATCGTGCGCCTGGAGCTGTTCGGCGACGAGGTGGAGCGCATCTGCCTGGTGGACCAACTCACCGGGGAGATACTCGAAGGCCGCGACCACATCACCATCTACCCGGCCACGCACTTCGTCGCCTCGCGCGAGCGCCTCGAAGGGGCGCTGCAGACCATCGAGGCGGAGCTGCAGGAGCGCCTGGCGCTGTTCCACCGCGAGAACAAGCTGCTGGAAGCCCAGCGGCTCGAACAGCGGACACGCTACGACATGGAGATGATCCGCGAGATCGGCTACTGCTCGGGGATCGAGAACTACTCGCGCCACCTGGACGGCCGCGAGGCGGGGCAGTCGCCCTTCACGCTGCTCGACTACTTCCCGCAGGACTTCCTGGTCATCGTGGACGAGTCGCACCAGACGATCCCGCAACTGCGGGCCATGTACGAGGGCGACCGCTCGCGCAAGGAGAGCCTGGTCAACTTCGGCTTCCGCCTGCCCTCGGCGTTCGACAACCGCCCCCTGACCTTCCGCGAATGGGAAGAGCGGATCGGGCAGGTCGTGTACATGTCGGCCACGCCCGGGCCGTACGAGCTGGCGCGGGCTACCCAGATCGTCGAGTGCGTCGTGCGGCCCACCGGCCTGCTCGACCCCGAGGTCGAGATCCGGCCCACGCAGGGGCAGATAGACGACCTCGTCGCTGAGATCCGTAAGCGCGTGGAGAACGAGCAGCGCGTGCTGGTCACGACGCTGACCAAGCGCATGGCCGAAGACCTCACGGACTACCTGGCCGAGTTGGGCATCCGCGTACACTACCTGCACTCCGACATCGAGACCCTGGACCGCCACGAGCTGCTGCGCAACTTGCGGCTGGGCGAGTACGACGTGCTGGTCGGGATCAACCTGTTGCGCGAGGGGCTGGACCTGCCGGAAGTGTCGCTCGTGGCGATCCTCGATGCCGACAAGGAGGGCTTCCTGCGGTCGGAGACGTCGCTGGTGCAGACCATGGGCCGGGCCTCGCGCCATGTCGAGGGCCGGGTCATCATGTATGCCGACACGAAGACCGAGGCCATGCGGGCGGCCATCAGTGAGGTGGAGCGCCGCCGCAAGAAGCAGCGGAAGTACAACGAAGAGCACGGCATCGTGCCACAGAGCATCCACAAGGCCGTGCGCGACACGATCCGGGCGACGCAGGAAGTGCAGGAGGCGGCGCGGCGGTTCATTGGCGAGGACGCAGCCAAGAAGCTACGGGCGGAGGACCTCGAGGAGGTCATCGCGGCGCTGGAGAGCGAAATGCACGAGGCGGCGGCGGAGTTGGACTTCGAGCGCGCCGCGGAGCTGCGCGACGAGATCAAGGAACTGAAGGCGTTACTGGCCGAATAGCAGTCTGCCGTGCGCGCGCGAAGACCATGCACATGCCCCGGCGCCTCGCCAACTCAGCCCTCGCCATGGCCGGCCTCGTCTTCGTCCTGGCCCTCGCCCTGCGCCTGATCTACCTGCATGGCCTGCAGACCAACCCCACGTTCGCCCAGCCCCTCATGGATGCCGCCTATCACGACCAGTGGGCGCGGCGGCTTGCCGCCGGCGACTGGCTGGGGCGCGAGGTCTTCTTCCGCGCGCCCCTCTACCCGTACTGCCTCGGGGGGCTGTACGCCGTCTTCGGCCCGAACCCCGTGGCGGCGCGTGTCGTGCAGTTCGCGCTGGGAGCGCTCACGTGCGCGCTGACGTGCCTCCTGGGCTGGCGCGTCGGGGGGCGCGGCGTCGGGCGCGTGGCGGGCCTGGGGGCGGCGGCGTACGGGCCCCTGATCTACTTCGACGGTGAGTTGCTGCTGCCGGTGCTGGAGACGCTCTTGGGGACGGCGCTGCTGCTGGCGTTGGCGGGGGCGCTGGAGAGCAGGATGTCGCAGCCAACAGCAGCCTCCGCTGCCCCCAACGATCGCCCAGTGCCGGCGTCTCGCCGGCCCTGGGTCGTGGCGGGCCTCCTCCTGGGCCTGTTTGCCATCACCCGCCCAAACATCCTCGCTTTCCTGCCCATGCTGGTCGTGTACCTGGCCGTTCGCCTGGGCCTGCGCCGGGCGGTGGTGCCCGTGGCGGCGCTGGTGCTCGCGACGGCGCTGCTCATCGCCCCAGTGAGCATCCGCAATGCCGTGGTGGGCCACGATCGGGTGCTGATCTCCTCGCAGGGGGGACTGAACCTCTACATCGGTAACAACCCCGAGGCGGACGGGACCTCGGCCGTCGTGCCCGGGACGCGGGCAACGTGGTGGGGCGGCTATCGGGACGCCAACGCCATCGCCGAGCGGGAGATGCGGCACCCCCTCAGGCCGTCCGAGGTGTCGGCGTACTGGACCCGGCGGACGGTCGAGTTCATCACCTCCGAGCCGGGCGCGTGGCTGCGGCTCATGGGGCGCAAGACGTTCCTGCTTTGGTACGGGCACGAGCTGGGCAACAACGCCGAGGAGTACGCGGCGACGTGGTTCTCACCGCTGCTGGCGGCGCTGATGGGCATGATCGGGCCGCTGCGCTACCCGTTCGGCTTGCTCGGGCCGCTGGCGCTGGTGGGGATGGGCCTGGCAGTCTATGGTCGCGAGCGGCGCCTGACGCCGCTGAGCCTGTACGTGCTGGTCTACAGCGCCTCGATCATCGCCTTCTTCGTCTGCGCGCGGTACCGCATGCCCCTGGTGCCGGCGCTGCTGGTGCTGGCGGCGTACGGGGTGGTGTCGGGGGTGAAGCTGGCACAGGAGCACCGCCTCAAGCCGCTGGTCGTGGCGGGTGTGGCCGCCGTGGCGCTGGTGGTGCTGCTCAACACCGACCTGTACCACCGGGGGCAGATTGACTACGCCAAGGCCTACCTGGACCTGGGGCAGGCGTACCTGCAGGCCGGACGGCTCGACGAGGCCGAGCGCGACATGCGCCGGGCGGTCGCGGCCAATGGCGAACGGCTGGAGCCGCGCCTGGCGCTGGCCAACTGCCTGATCCAGGCTGGACGCCCCGCTGAGGCCCGCGAGTGGGTCGAGCCCGTTGTGGCGCAGCAGCCGGGCCGTTGGGACGCCCTGGTGATCCTGGCCGATGCGCTGGCCGCCGAACGCCATGACGCCGCGGCGGTGCCGTACTACGAGCGGGCCCTGGAGCTCGACCCCAGCGGGGCGGAGGCGGTGATGCGGCTGGCGCGGAGTCTGCAGCGCCTGGGGCGCACTGCCGAGGCGGAGCGCGTGCTGGCCGGCGGCCCGACCCGCGTGGCGGGGGGCGAGTTGGTGCCGCTGACGCAAGCGCGGTTGGCGCTGGACCGCGGCGACGCCCGGGAGGCCGTCCGACTGGCGCAGGAAGCCCTGAAGCTGGCACCGGAGCTGATCGCGGCCCGGCGGGTGCTGATGCTGGCGTACGGGCGGCTGGGGCAGCTTGACCAGGCGCGGCCAAACGCCGAGGCAATCCTGCGGGAACACCCCGATGATGTCGAGGCGCTGACTGTGATGGCGAAGCTGTGCCTGGCCGGCAACCGGATGGCCGAGGCGGTGCCCCTGCTGCAGCGGGTCACGGCGGCCGATCCGGCGCGGGGTGAGGCCTGGGGCGATCTGGCGGTGGCCCTGTCCTTCACGGGTGACCTGCAGGGGGCGATCCGTGCCGCCGAGCAGGCCCTGAAGCTCGATCCCACTGACAGCAAGGCCCGGTTCACGAAGGCCGGATGCCTGCTGGACATGGGGCGCAAGCAGGAAGCGGCGGCGGAATGCCGAACGCTCCTGAAGCACGACCCCGGTTTCGCGCCGGCGCAGAAGATGCTGGAATTCCTGCAACGCAAGGCATGACCGAAAGGCAACGATGCGCGTGAGTCTCCTGCGGCGGGGCGTGCAGTTCCTCTCCCTGCTGCTCTTCCTGGGTCTGCTGGCCAAGACCACATGGCCCCTGGCGCCCTGGCCGGCAGGGCTGGAGCTGCCACGGCACCTCTTCCTGAGCCTCGATCCCCTCGCCGCCCTGTGCGTGCTGCTGTCGCCCTATCGCTCGTGGGCTGTGCTGCATGTCTTCTGGCCCGCGCTGGTGGTCCTGGCGGCTACGGTGGTGTTCGGGCGCTTCTTCTGCGGGTGGCTATGCCCTCTGGGGGCGTGCATCGAGGGTGCGGACAACGGGCTCGCGCGGGCGCGGAAGCGGCGGACTCGGGCGGTCCGGGACGTCCCGCCCCACGCGGTCAAATACCTGCTGCTGGCCCTGGTGCTGGCCGCCGCCCTGTTCGGCATGCACCTGTTCTGGGTGCTGGACCCCCTGCCGGCCTTCACGCGCGCCTATGCCGTGGTCCTGGACAGCCAGGGGAGAGACGCCTACAACGCGATGGTACCCCTGCTGCGCGAGGTGGGGCTGCGCGCTCGGCCGGTGGCGGAGCGCCCCTTCGCACTCGCTGCGGTGACGGGGTCGGCATTCCTGCTGATCCTGCTAGGCGGCCTCATCGGGACCCGCGTCTGGTGCCGCAGCCTGTGCCCGCTCGGGGCGCTGCTCGGCGTGGTGGGGCGCCTTGGCCTATGGCGGCGCAGGGCCGGAGAGGGCTGCAACGCCTGCGGGCGCTGCGCGCACTCGTGCCCCATGCACGCCATCCCGACGGCGGCGCCGACGCAGACGCGACAGGCCGAGTGCATCCAGTGCTACGAGTGCGTGGCCGCGTGTCCGGGCAAGGGCAACACACTCGCGTTGGGCCGCACGCCGGTCGTGTCCACCGTGGACGTGGGGCGGCGGCAGCTTCTGGCGGCGGCAGGGACCGGGCTGGCCTATGGCGGGCTGACGTACTGGGGGATCATCCCCCGCTTCGCGACGCGGCGGCTGATCCGCCCCCCCGGGGCCATCGTGCGGGGCGCCGGCGGAGCGCTGCGGGGCCTGATGACTGAGGGTGAGTTCCGCAGCAAGTGCCTGCGTTGCGGCCAGTGCATGAAGGCCTGCATCACCGGCGGGCTGCAGCCGGCCGTGACCGAGGCGGGGCTGGACGGCTTCTACACCCCGGTCCTCAAACCGCGCGTCGGCTGGTGCGAACAGAGCTGCCGAGCCTGCGGCGAGGTGTGCCCCAGTGGGGCGCTGGTGACGTTCAGTGCCGAGGAGAAGCCGTTCATTCGCATTGGGGAAGCGCACCTCGACCAGGGGCGCTGCCTGGCGTGGGGGATGGGGGAGGCGTATCGCGAGTGCCTGGTATGCAACGAGCACTGCTCGTATGGCTCGATTGTGCTGGTGGATGAGGACGGGTGTCGGCGGCCGTATGTCAGCAGCGATGTGTGCGTCGGGTGCGGGCAGTGTGAGAATGCCTGCCCGGTCCAGCCCACGGCGGCGATCACCGTGTCGCGCCGGGGGCCGAGGGTCTGACGCGAGCAGGGCGTCGCCGCACCGGCCGGGGGCCCGGGCGGCGTGCAGCAGCCGGGAGGTGGTCTCTGTGAACGACGACAGCAGCGGTGCGCTCGGTGTCATCACCGAGCTGGATGTCGAGGTCCCCATGCGGGACGGTGTGATCCTGCGTGCGAACGTCTTCCGACCAGACATGCCGGGCCAGTTCCCGGCCATCCTGACCCGCACGCCGTACAACAAGGGTGGGGGCTGTGACCTGCGGTTCGTGCGAGCAGGCTACGTGGTGGTCATCCAGGACTGCCGCGGCCGCTACGCCTCCGACGGCGAGTTCCAGTCCTTCCATACGCCACACAGCCACGAAGCCGAGGACGGTTACGACAGCGTCGAATGGCTGGCCGCGCAGCCGTACTGCAACAGCCAGGTGGGGCTGATGGGGTCGTCGTATCCCGGCTGGCTGGCCTGGGAGGCCGCCTCGGCGCAGCCGCCGCACCTGGTGGCGATGTCGGCCTGCACCATCCCCGTCGAACTCACTGATCTGGACTTTCCGGGAGGCTTCCGGCCCGGCCGTCGCCTGCACTGGTGGCTCAACTCGATCGCCCCTGATCTGCGCCGGCGGGCCGGCTGGCCGCCGCCCCATGACACGCAACTGAGCCGTGAACTGTGGCTGCGCCCCTACGGCGACATGTGGATGTCCTTCCTGCCCTGGCGGGACCTCGCGGACGCCATCCCGCCGCCGCTGGGTGAGCAGGTGCGAGCCTGGTTCGCCGACCCGCTGACGCCCGTGTGGCGCTTTGGCGAGAAGCACCGGCAGGTGCGGGTGCCCAACCTGGACTTCACCGGCTACTACGACCACTGCTGGTCGGCCGGGCACATGAGCAGCATGCAGCAGCATGGGGCCACTGCAGTGGCCCGCGAGCAGACGAAGGTGGTCATCGGTCCGTGGAACCACGGCGGCCGCGGCAGCCGCAAGTGTGGGGAGATAGACTTCGGGCCCCAGGCCGAGGTGGACATGGGGCTGATGGCCCTGCAGTGGTTCGACCACTGGCTCAAAGGGGCGGACAACGGCGTCGAGCGGTGGCCGGCCTGCCGGTACTTCGTGATGGGCGCGGGGCAGTGGCAGGACAGCGCCACATGGCCGCCACCGGCGGCACGGGAGAAAGTGCTATACCTGGGGGGCGATGGGACCGGCCGTCCTGTTGCCGCCGCCGGGACGCTCGGAGCGGAGCCCCCGGCGGAGGACCGTCCAGACCGGTACGTCTACGACCCGCGCGATCCGGTGCGCACGCTGTGGACGGAGGCCCTGTTCACGCTGGCGTCTGACCGCCGGCAGTTGGACCACCGGCCCGACATCCTCCACTACCTGACCGAGCCACTGGCTGAAGACCTGACCGTTGCCGGGTGCCCGGAGGTGGTGCTGCATGCGTCGTCCTCCGCGCCGGACACGGACTTCTTCGCCCGGCTGGTGGACGACGACCCGGACGGCCTCGCCCTGGAGGTCTGCTATGGCTTTGTGCGGGCGCGGCACCGGCACGGTCTGGACCAGGAGGAACTGCTCATCCCTGGCGAGGTAGCGGAGTTGCCCATCCGCCTGGGGCCGACGGCGGTCACGTTCCGGGCCGGCCACCGCATTCGCCTGGAGGTCACGAGCAGCGATTTCCCGAACCACGACCGGAACCACAACACGGGCGGCGACGACCTGTCGGAGACTGAGCTGGTGACCGCCCGACAGGCGGTGCACCACTCACGTGAGCATCCCTCCCGGCTGGTGCTGCCTGTGCAGTCGTAGGCGGGGCGTCAGACGCCTCGCGGAGCGTAGTCTTGCTGGAGGAAGTCAGATGAAAGTGCTCATCACGGGGGCGGGCGGAGGCGTGGCCCGTCACGTCATAGCCGCCCTGGAGGCCGACCACGAGCTGCGGCTGGTGGACTGCGTGGACCCCGAGGAGGCCACGGTGTTTGGGGGCCCGTTGCGGCAGAAGGTGCCGCTGCGCACCAGGTGGCCCTATGTCCGCGCCGATATCCTCGACGAGGAGGCCATGCTGCGGGCCTGCGAGGGCATGGAGGCAGTGATTCACCTGGCGGCCATCCCCACGGGTCATCCCGACGAGGGCAAGGCCGTGATGATGGTCAACGCCGTGGGGACGTACGTCGTCGTGGACGCGGCACGGAAGGCAGGCGTGCGGCGGTTCTTCTGCGCTTCGAGCATCAACGCCTTCGGCACGATCTACTGGCGCCTGAGCGGCCGGCCGTCGCCGTACACGACGATGCCGCTGACGGAGGACTTCCAGACGGTCGAGGAGGACCCGTACAGCCTGAGCAAGCGCGTGAACGAGGAGACGTGCGCCACGTTCACGCGCGCCTATGGCATCACGACGGCGGCCTTCCGATTCGCCGGGGTGCGGGGACAGGAAGGCTATGAGCAGCTGCGGGACAGCCTGGCTCCGACGATGGCGTGGAACGACGATCTGTTCCAGTGGGTCCACGCAGCGGACGTCGCGGGTGGGATCAAGGCGGCGCTGGAATGCCCGACACTGCCGGACTTCGGCGTCTACACCCTCTCCGGGCCCGACACGCGCTGCCCGGAGCCGACGATGGAGATCCTGGAGCGCTTCCGGCCGGACCTGGCGGCGAGCCCGACCGAGGAGTTGCCCGGCCGGACCCCGCTGATGTCCATCACCAGGGCGCGGCGGACGTTCGGGTATGACCGGCGATACTGGCTGATCGAGTAGAATGCTCCGCGACGCCTTGCCTTCCGCTCCCTGACTACCGCCATGTCGGTGCCCACTGTTCCCCAACTGGTCGCTGAGCACTCGGGCGCGCACGCCGCTGCTCCTGCACGTGCGCGTGTGACCGTGCGGGCGATCGTCCTGGGCGCTCTGCTCATCCCCCTCAATGTCTACTGGGTGATGATGGTCGAGGGCATCTGGCACAGCGGCCATCCCTCGGTCATGGCCCTGCCCTGGGGGGCGGTGTTCAACCTCGTCATCCTGCTGCTGGTCAACGTGCTGCTGCGCCGGTTCGCCCCCCGCCATGCCTTCACCCAGGCCGAACTCATCACCATCTACACCATGGTCGCCATCGCGGTCATGCTTGCGGGACATGACACGCTGCAGTTGGGCGTGCCCAACATGTCGTATGGCTGGTGGTTCGCCACCGAGGCCAACCACTGGGAGCAACTCTTCCACGAGTACCTGCCGCGCTTCCTGACCGTCAGTGACGAGGCGGTGCTGAAGCCCTACTACAGCGGCGACAGCACGCTCTACACGCGGCAGCATCTGATGGCGTGGGTCGGTCCGGCCCTGTGGTGGGTGGGGATCGTGCTGGCGGTCGGGGTGGT
This sequence comes from bacterium, assembly GCA_021372615.1. Lineage (NCBI taxonomy): Bacteria > bacterium. Next base: position 43,838 of record JAJFUB010000109.1, read on the forward strand.
GATGGTCGGCCTGAACGTCATCATGCGGCGACAGTGGACCGAGAACGAGCGGCTGGGCTACCCCATCGTGCAGTTGCCGCTGGCCATGACGGCCGAGGGCGGCAGCCGCGCGTTCTATGCCAGCCGCATGCTGTGGCTCGGCATCGCCATCGCCGCGGCCATAGACCTGTCCAACGGGCTGCACCACTTCTGGCCCGCCTGGTTCAGCTTCGACGTGCGGCATGACAGCCCCAAGCACTTCATTGACACGCGGCCGTGGGACAAGCCGTGGAGCGCCATGGGGCGCATTGACTTCCCCCTGTATCCCTTCTGCATCGCCCTGGGCTTCCTCATTCCGCTGGACCTGTGCTTCTCGATGTGGTTCTTCTTCATCGTGCGCAAGCTCATGCAGGTGTGGGCGGTGGCGCTGCCGATCCGCATGATGCCGGGGCTGCCGTACTTCGGCGAGCAGTCCTTCGGGGCGTGGTTCGCGCTGGGCGTGTACGGCCTCTGGGTGGCGCGACGGCACCTGGCGCGGTTGGGGCGACGGCTGTGGCGCGGGGCGCTCGACGACACCACCGCCGAGGGCGACCCGATGAGCTACCGCGCGGCCGTCGGCGCCATGGGCCTCGGCCTGGTGTTCCTGCTGTGGGTGACGATGAAGGCCGGCATGAGCTTGCCCGCCACGCTGCTATTGTATGGCTTCGGCTTCCTCATCCACCTGACGGTGACACGGGTGCGGGCGGAGCTGGGGCCGCCGGCCCACGAGATGGCCGGCAACATGAACGCCGTGACCCTCGGCACCATCTTCGCGGGCACCAAGGGCCTCGGGGCGCGCAGCCTCACCATCTTCCCGCTGTTCTGGTGGTTCACGGGACGGGGCTACCGCACCACGCCGATGCCGGTGCAACTCGAGGGCTTCAAGATGGCGGAGGTGTCGGGGGCCGAGCCGCAGCGCCTGGCCGTGGGCATGGCCCTGGCCCTCGGGCTGGGGGCGCTGTTCACCTACTGGTCGGCCATCCACCTGACCTACCAGTATGGCACGACGCCCCTGGTCGGCCACAACGGCGGGCAGTGGTCGGAACTGGCTTCGTGGCTGAACTACCCCAAGGACCCGAGCTGGCAGCGGATGCTGTTCATCGGCCTGGGCGGGGCGGCGACGGTCGGCATGATGTGGATGCGGATGAACTTCCTGTGGTGGCCGCTGCACCCGGCCGGCTACGCCCTGGGCGCGCTCTTCGGGACGGACTACTTCTGGAGCTGCCTGCTGATTGCCTGGCTCATCAAGTGGGCGATCCTGCGCTGGGGCGGCCACAAGACCCACCGGAACTTCATGCCCATGGTCTACGGGGTCATCCTCGGGGAGTACTTTGTGGGGGCCTTCTGGAGCGCACTCAGCGTAATCCTCAAGGAGCGGATCTACGACTTCTCGCCGGGGTAGCCGTTGAGGCCATGGGTGCCGCACACGGCGCGGCACCCGCCGCCTCATACGAGCCCGCGCAACGTTTCCGCCGCTGCCTCGGGAGTGATGTCCCGCTGCGGCGTCCCCAGCATCTCGAACCCCACCATGAACTTGCGCACCGTCGCTGAGCGCAGCAGGGGCGGGTAGAAGTGCGCGTGCAGGTGCCAGAAGGGGTACTCCCCGCCGTCGGTGGGCTGCTGGTGCCAGCCCATCGAGTAGGGGAAGCTGACCTTGAAGAGCCTGTCATAGGCGCCGGTGAGGGTGCTGAGCAACTCCGCCATGCCGCGGCGCTGGTCGGGGGAGAGGACTGGGATGTCGGCGCAGTGGGCGCGGGCGACGACGAGCGTCTCATACGGCCAGCAGGCCCAGAAGGGCACCACGGCTATGAAGTGGTCATTGGCGCACACGATGCGCTCGCCGCGCTGCAGCTCCAGCGCCGCGTAGTCACACAGCAGGCAGGAGTCACGGTCGCGCCGATAGGCCTCCTGGCGGGCCAGCTCCTTGGCCGGCTCGTTGGGGAGATGGCGCGTCGCCCAGATCTGGCCATGCGGGTGCGGGTTGCTGCAGCCCATCATGGGGCCCTTGTTCTCAAAGACCTGCACGTAGCCGATCTCCGGCCGCGCCCCGATCTCCGCCGTCTGCTCGGCCCACACGTTCACCACCGGCAGAATCTGCTCCGGCCTCATCTGGGCGAGGGTCAGGTTGTGCTTCGGCGAAAAGCAGATGACGCGGCACAGGCCCTGCTCGGCGCTGGCGAGCAGCAGGTCACCCTCGCGGACCTCCCCCTCCGGCGTGTCCGGCAGCAACGCCGCGAAGTCGTTGTTGAAGACGTACGTGCTTTCGTACTTCGGGTTCACACTGCCATCGGCGCGAGTGTTGCCTGGGCAGAGGTAGCATTGGGGGTCATACTCCGGCCGCGTGTCGGGCGGCACGTCCTCCACCTGCCCCGACCACGGGCGCTTGGTGCGGTGGGGTGACACGAGGACCCACTCGCCCGTCAGGGCGTTGAAGCGGCGGTGCGGATGGTCGGTCAGAGAGAAGGTGGACACAGGCAGACTCCGTAGGAGGGGAATGGCGGACCGCAAGACGGCGAGGGTGAGTTCGCCGCGCGGGGCAAGGAGGCCTGCCCCTCCCTGCCCGCGAGCCACGTGCGCGTCAGCATACTAGGGCGTGCCATAGCGCATCAGCGCGCTCACATCCCGTGCCGTCAGCAGCACAAACGGCAGGACGATCAGCCCCTTGCTGATGATCTCACCGACGACGATCACGCCAACATAGACGCCAATCGCCTTCCCGGTCTTCATGCCGCTGCTCTCGCGCAGCGCGAAGAAGTTGAGGAACAGCCCCCAGGCCATGATCAGCATCGTGAGCAAGCCGCCGGCAATGATCCAGGGGAACGCCCCGGTCTGCTGGAGGTAGGAGATGACCTGGCTAGCCTGGAGGTTCCCAAGCGATCCCAGGAAGTGTCCGAGGAGGCCATCGGTCCACATCAGACCGGCCAGCGCGAAGGGCAAGCGGCCGACGGCCGACATGGCGAAGTAGTCTACCAGACGACGCGGACCCGAGCCGAAGACCGCGCCGGCAACCCAGAAGAGCACTGCCACCACCAGCCAGTCCATCACCGGGAGAGTCGCGATCGCCCAGACGGGGAAGGGGGGCCCGGTGTACGGCGGCTCCGCGTGAGCCTCTACGCCGGGAGTCCGCCACATCTGCACCGGGGCTCCGGTCCCCACGTGCAAGTCTGCAATCCCGTCGAAACGCACACCTCCGTGTGCCGCCAGGAGCACTGTCGCCGCGACTACCAGCAGACCGACAAGGAGGGCTGAGCCGCCCGACAGCAGTGTGAAGGGGTTGACCAGAAGCATCCCTCGACTCGTCGCCTCGTCCCTTCTGAGGAACTCGCGTACCACTTCGTCACTCATCGGTCTCACCTGCTCCCTCGATCTGCTCGATGTGGGCGATCAACTCGTTGAGGCGGTTGCGCACGGTGGGGTAGCTCACCCCGTAGCGCCGCGCAATCTCCTTGAGGCTGCCGCTGGACTTGACGAACTCCAGGATGAACTGCTGCTCCTCCCGGGGCAAGCGCGCCAGCGTGCCCATCGTCAGGTTCCCTTCCACGGCAATCTCGCACTTGGCGCACCACAGCCGCTGGATGTTCAGCGGCCCACCGCAACTGGGACAACTGCCGACTACCGAAGCCATGTCTAGTCATCGCCTCCTTTCATGCATCACACGATAGCGATAATATAGCGAGCAATCACGAATGTCAAGCGGACGATAAAGAAAACAGAAGTGCAGGTGCACACACCTCTGGTGTGGAAGCAGGCACCGTGGGACGGGCTCGCGGCCGCAACGCCGGCCTGTGCCCCCCCAGATCCCCCAACCCGAAGGGAGACGTACCGGATGGACAAGCTGCGCATCGGTGTCATCGGAGTCTGCGGACGCGGCGGCATCGCGAACAACTGGCACAACAACAAGCGCTCGGAGGTCGTCGGCGGCGCTGACGTGTCCGAGGCCGCGCTCGCGAACTTCAGGGAGCGCATGGGTGAGGACGTGTTCACGACGCTGGAGTACCGGCGCCTGCTGGAGCGCGATGACGTGGACGCCATCGCCGTGACCGCCCCGGACTTCATGCACGAGGAGCTGGCCTGCGCGGCGCTGGAGGCCGGGAAGCACGTCTTTTGCGAAAAGCCCCTGGCCATCTCGACGGCCGGGTGCGACCGCATCCTGCGCACCTGGAAGGTCTCCGGCAAGCACCTGATGGTCGGCTTCAACATGCGATACATGAACATCTTCCGCGTGATGAAGGAGATCATTGACACGGGAACCATCGGCGAAATCAAGGCGGCGTGGTGCCGGCATTTCGTCGGCCACGGGCGCACGTTCTACTTCCAGGACTGGCACGCCACCCGCCAGGGCAGCAACACGCTGCTGCTGCAGAAGGGCAGCCACGACCTTGACATGATCCACTGGCTGACCGGGCAATACAGCAAGCGTGTGGCCGCCTTCGGCGGGCTGGACATGTTCGGGGGCGACAAGCCCAACGACCTGCGCTGCCCGGACTGCGACGAGGCGGACACCTGCTGGGAAGTGGCCGACCCGAGCTGCTCGCGCAACCAGTGCTGCTTCCGGCAGGAAGTGGATGTCGAGGACAACCATGTGATGATCATGGAGCTGGACGGGGGCATCAAGGCCAGCTACCTGCAGTGCCACTTCACGCCCGACTACCACCGCAACTACACGATCATCGGCACCGAGGGCCGGGTGGAGAACTCCGAGCCCGAGGGCAAGGTGTGGGTAAAGATGCGGCGGGCAAACACCTGGAAGGAGTTGGCCGACCGCACCTATGAGATCCGTCCGGCGATGGGCGGCCACGGCGGCGCCGACCCGGTCATCACCGAGGACTTCCTGGACATGGTGCTGGAGGGCAAGGAGCCACTGGCGACGCCGCTGGCCGGCCGCATGAGCGTAGCGGCAGGCTGCGCGGGCGCGGACTCGCTGCGGAGCGGCGGACAGGTGCAGGAGGTGCCGGAGGTCGCGTGGTAGGTTCGCTTCTAGGGCGACTGCTGATCGGGATGGTGGCGGCGGGGGTTCTCGCCGCCACCTGCGTTCGCGCCGACGGGAAGATGGTCTTCACCGACGGCCTGCTACAGGGCTGTGACGGGCTCTTTGACGACTGGGGCGCGGTGTGCCGGGCGGGGCAGCCGGTCGTGTGTGTGGTGGCGGCGCGGCACCCGGAGCCCCTGCGGTCGGCCCTGCACGAGCCCACGCAGGGGCATGGGTACCTGCCGTACCTCGAGACCACCCGCCAGCTTGCAGAGCGGCTGTCGGGGCTGCCGGCGGTGGTGGTGCACTACCTGCAGCTTGAGGACCAGCCGCCGGCACCGACCATCTGCCGGGCGCTGCTGCTGACGGCGCTGGACCGGAGTGTCAGTGCCGAGCACACGGGCAGGCTGCGGGCACTGATCCGCACCACCGACATCCCCATCCTCGGCTTCTGCGGCGGGCTGCAGCTCATCGGCGAAGCGTTCGGGGCCAGGAGCGAGCGGCTGCGGTCGCTGCGCCCGGGCGAAGCCGACCCCATGCCGACGTACTACCCCGGCACCTTCAAGGAGGTCGGTTTCCTGCCGGTGCGAATCGTGAAGCCCGACCCGCTCTTCGCGGGGCTGGGCAGCACTCTCATCGTGCGCGAGGTCCACGCCTTCGGGCTGAGCAGTCTGCCGCCGGAACTGGAGTGCCTCGCGGCGACGGACGAGTGTCCCGTGCAGGTCGTCCGCCACAAGACGAAGCTGATCGTCGGGACACAGTTCCATGCGGAGCGCTTCGACTCCGGACACCCGGATGGTGGGCGCCTGATCGGCAATTTCCTCGCACTCGCGGGGCTAAGGGCGCCCTAACGCCGCCCCGTGAACGGAGTGGTCGTTGACGCACTTGGCGGATTGGTGTACCATAGTGTCAACGGCGGCGTGTGCCGCCCAAAAAAGCGTGACGTACTTGATGGTGGATACGATACTTGCCGGCTTGTCTGGGATACTCTCCCGTCCAGGTCTCGCTGCAGGTGCGAAACCAGCGAGTACCGAGAGAGAACGGAGCAAAGAGTATGCCTACCGGCAAAGTGAAGTGGTTCAACGACAGCAAGGGGTACGGTTTCATCGAGTACGACGGGGGGCCGGACGTGTTCGTGCATTTCTCGGCTCTCAGTGGTGAGGGCTACCGCACCCTGGCCGAAGGCGCCAGCGTCGAGTTCGAGATCGTCAGCGACGCCAAGGGTCCGCGAGCCGACAAGGTCACCATCCTGAACGACTAGCGTCATCGGGCCGACCCGAACGCCCCCGGTGCTTTGTGCATCCGGGGGCGTTTTGCGTTAGGCAAAGCAGTTGAGGGCGAAGGTGTCAGGCGAACTCCCAATGTCTGTGTTCGGCGGAAGCAGGAATGTCCCACGATGGTGGCGAACATCCACGCAGCGCACTCAGGAGGTGACAGATGGACCCGACTAGGCTGGCCCAGTTGACCGACTACGTGAAGCAGTCGCGAGCCGCCGGACAGACGTACGACCAGGTGAGAGCCGCAGTCCTGGGGGGCGGGTGGAGCGAGGATGAGGTAAACGAGTACCTGCCGGCAGCATGGGCACAGACCGAGCCGGCCGCGGCGCCACCGCCCGTGGCACCCCCGGCAGTTGCCCCGCCGGTGGCCGCACCCGTAACGCCCGTGACGCCAGCCGTACCGCCGACTTACGCCGCGCCGATGGCCCCGGCCTATGCCCCGGCCTCGGACGGCAACACTTCCGGCAACCCGGCCATGCCCGTGCCGCCGGAAGTCGAGCAGATGGGCTGGAGCTGGGGCGGCTTCGGGCTGAACTGGATCTGGGGCATCGGGAACAAGGTCTGGATCGCGCTGCTGGCGCTGATCCCCTGCGTCAACATCGGTATCGCGATCTGGCTGGGTATCGCCGGCCACAAGCTCGCCTGGCAGAACCGCCACTTTGACAGCATGCAGCAGTACAAGGAGACGATGAAGGCCTGGAACATGTGGGGCATCATCATCTTCCTCGTGAGCATCGCGCTGAACATCCTGAGCGCGATCATCCAGGCGATGGCGAAACACTAGCTGAGCCTCGGAGAAGCGACCACGCCCGGCCAGTCTGGCCGGGCGTGGTGATTCGTGGGGATAGGCTTACTGCTGTGGCGCCGGACCGGCGGTGCGCAGGACCGATGAGCCCGCCGGCAACTGGATCGTCTCGGTCAGCTTGAAGCCCTCGACATGCGGGTTGGGCCGCACCTGGACCGTCAGCGGCTTCGCGGTCGGGTTGTGTATCTCCACCTCCCAGGTCTTCCAGTCCTGCGAGCGGGCGACGCTGATAACCACCTGCGGGCTGTCGCAGATCAGCGGGTGACCAATGAACAGGCGCTTGCCCTCGTCCTCGGTCCGCAGCACGGCGTAGCCCGTGTCCTTTTCCACCGGGATGATCCGCGTCTTGCCGCTGCCGTCCTGGACCTGCAGCACGGCGCTCCAGGTGTCCGTCAGGCCCGCGATTTGCGCGCCCAGGTTGCCGGGCAGGCTGGCCACGCCCGTGAGCTTGCCCCGGAAGCACTGGCCCTGGCTCGCGTCCAGGTCCAGCACGGCGCCCTGGGCCGTCACCTTCCCCTGCTCGGCCACCACCTGGTAGGCCGGCGGGCCGCTGAGGCCGTAGTCGGCGGCGACTTGCGCCGCCAGCTTGTCCGGCTCGGGCACGAGCCGGTTCATGCCGACCAGCAGCAGCTTCGCCGTGAGCTTCGTCCCTCTCGCCACCGTTCCCGCCGGGGTCTTGATCCCCACCTGGTGGTTGATGCCATCGCCCCACAGGACGAGACCATCGGTGAGGCTGTAGACGGCCAGCGAGCCGAAGACGCTATGCAGGATGCCGATGTAGTCGCCGCGGTTGAAGCGCGTGACGGCCATGGGGTGGCCGGCGAGCTTGACCAGTTCCGTCTGCCTGCCGCCCACGACCATGAGGCGCTGGGACTTATCGGTCTGGCCGGGCCAGCCGCCGATGGTGCCGAGGCCGAACGTGAAGGGCTGGTCGGCCCTCACGGGGATATCCCGGAGGGTCTCGAAGGTCTGATCCCACAGGTAGGCCGCAATGCCGTCAGGCTTGGGCAGGTAGAAGGTGCAGCGTGCCGTGGTTCTGAGGTACTGCGAGGGCTTGACGGGATAGAGCGTGTGCCAGACGTGGATGACGGGCTTGGCATCCACGGGGAAGACGCCATCGAGGATGCGGTCGCCGATGAGCACCTCCGACGAGGAGACCACGCGGTAGGGCTGCACGTGGGGCGAGCCCTCGAGGTCGCCGACGAGGCGGCGCGACCAGCCCATTGAGTCCGGCGCCTTGCCATCGAAGATCACGAACGGGTTGAGCGAGAGCTGCGGGTGGTTCTCGGGCGAGCCATCGTAGCTCATGGCCCCCGAGCCGAGCTTGCTGTCGAACACGAACGTGCCGACGGGCCGCACGCGGCCGTTCCACGGGCCCTTGTCCGGGACGCACGTGTCGGCGCCATAGCTGACGAAGTAGTCCGAGCCATCCGCTCGGCGCTGCATGCTGTACAGGAGCTGGTTGTTGCGGTCGGCGCACTGCTGGTCGCGCAGCAGCCACGAGTCGCAGAAGATGTCGCGGCTGAGGGCCTCGTGGCCCTTGCCGTCCAGGGCGTAGACCCAGATGTACTTCTGGCGCTCCTTGGGCAGCGTCGTCCGGAAGGCAAACTCGGCCTTGCCGCCGGGCCGGAAGGTGCGGATGGCGGTGTCGCCGTCCATGAGCCGGACTTCCTGCAAGCCGTCGGGCGACGTGACCTTCAGGCTCACGGGCCACTCCTGCAGCGCGGGGTTGTAGATGTTGCCCTGGGCGTCGGTGTCGCCGCGCGGCATGGTCAGCTCGATGATCGGGCCATTGGTAACGGATGTGGAGCCGAAGCACGGGGCGCCGGGGAAGAGGTTGCGGGCGCTGCGACCGCCGAGGGTGTTGAAGAGTGTGTTGAGCATCTTGGTGCCGTCGGCGCCGATGATGTTCTGATAGAGCGCGCCCGAGGCCACCAGCCCGATCTCGTCGGCACTCTGCATCAGCACCAGCGCCTGCGGCCACAGCGTCTGGCCGTTGCGCGCCTCCTGGCCGTAGGCGTCCACCATGCGTTCGAGCGTCTTGCCGCCCTGCTGGGTGACGACAGCCATGGCGTTGACATCGCGGGTGTCGAAGTGCGGGTAAGGGTTCTGGCCAAACAGGTACCAGCCGGCGCAGTTCTCGAAGCCCAGGAGCTGGTACAGCCATGTCTGCTCGGCGCAGACGCCCTCCTTGTCGGGCCCGCGCGGATAGACCTTCAGGCGGCGCTGGTCGTCCAGGAAGAGCCGCGAAGGGAGCTTCACCCGGTCGCCGATGACGTACTCGTGGTTGCCATCCGAGTTCTGGTACGTGACGCCGGGGATGGCGAGGAAGTCCGCCGTGGAGAGCCGCCGGCAATCGCGCTTGAGGCTCTCAAAGCCGTCCGGCTTCAGCTGCGCCATGGCCTCGAGGAAGACGATGAAGTCCAGTCCGGCAGCCCGGGCCTTCTGCACGTACTCCTCGGGCGTGCTGGCGCCGATGGAGTACGTCGTGCGCGCTCCGATGACGCCCCGGTGGAGCTTCCAGGCGGTCGTGAACGCCTGGGGCGGCACCGGGCGCAGGGCCAGCGGAGCGGTCGCGACACCGTCGGCGTTCTCGCCCAGCCACTTGAGGGTGTTCAGGATGAAGCGCACGAGGCCATTGGGCCGGCCATCGAAGGCGCGGCGCATGTAGCTCTCGTAGATGTCCCGGTCCCCGTCGGTCCTCATGGCGCGCGCGAAGATGATGTCCGGGCGCTGGCCGAAGTAGGCGACGCGGCCCTGGCCCATCTGCCGCACCCCGGCGAGGGGGACGTCGGCGGCGAAGCCTTCCGGGCGCGAGCCCTTGTCCACTTCCTCCAGGCCCAGGAGTGTGGGCTGGGAGCTGGTGCCGGGGCCGGCGCTCAGCACGACCTGCCAGTCGGCGTTCGGCAGGAAGGGCAGGACGCCGGCGAGGCTCTCCATGCTCACGCTGGACTGGTAAGGCAGGCCGGCGACGCCGTCGTTGAGTGGCGCGGCGACTCTGTCTGTGTACGTGAAGTAGTCACTGCCCCAGTTGCCGAAATGCTTGGCGGCCTTGGCGTCAGAGATGGTCTTCTCGAACAGAATGCGCGTGCCGAAGCGCTCAGCCAGGTAGTAGTGGAGCGTCATGGCGGTGATGACTTGCCCGCTGCTCTGCGTGAGCAGCAGGCCGCCGCCCTGATTGACGTAGTCCACCAGCATGTCGGCGATGGCCGCATCGGCATCCAGGACATCGGAGCGCGTGGGGAAGCCGGTGAGGAACACGACACGGCACTGCTTGAGCAGCTCCGGGGTGAGGTTGTCCCACTGCTCGAAGGAGATCCTCTCCCACCCGGCCTTCGGCAACTCGTCCTTCCACAGGTATGACAGATCGCTACGGTCAAGGCCCACGAAGAGCAGGCGACTGGACTTGCCGCCTGTGGCCAGCTCGCGGCGCACGAGACTGACATCGTCGAACCGGAACTGGCCCTGCTTGCTGACGCGGAGTTCGAGCTGGATGTCGCGCGTCCCGGCCGGCACGTCGAGGTCGTGCTTCACTTCCTGCCAGTCGCGGGCTGGGTCGAGCGTGAAGACCTGCCCGCCGCGCGGTTGTCCTTTGCCGTCCACGATGGCGATGTAGCTGAGGATGAGCTGGGCCGGGGCGTCCGGGGCACGGTACCACAGCGCCACTTGGTCCGGGGCCTGGTTGTCGTCGGCGACGCGGACATGCTGGGCCCAGGACACGTAGACCTTCGGCTGCTGACCCACCGTGATCTGCGCGGCCTTCAGGCCGCTGTGGTAGTCCACCGCCTCAATCTCCCCGCGGGCGAAGTCCTGCCCGTGATCCACGAAGGCCCACCCCTGGTAGGCGTTGGCGGCGGCGGGCTCCTCGAAACCGGGGTTCTTGACGAGGTTGCCCTCGCCCTGCTGGGCAGCGGCAGCGCCGACGAGGAGAAGAGCACACAGGATGGTAGGCCAGTGGTGCATGTGCGGGGCTCCTTGGTTGCTGCCTTAGGGTTCAGCCCGGTGGCGCGACAGACCTGCAGGTCTCGCGGCGCGCGGCCGGGAAGAACACCCGAACTCTGTCGTCAGGACCACCGCCATGAAACCACGTCTCTGCTGTCTGGTGCTACTTGTCGCTACCGTTGCCTGGGCGCAGGCGAAGCTGCCCCTCGGCTTCGACACCGATCCCGGCTGGGAGATGCGCCCCAGCTACCTGGCCAACCCGACGGCGAAAGCGCAGCTTGTCGCTGCCAGCGGGGTCAACACGCTCCAAGTCGACGAGACCGGCAAGGGCATGAAGTGGGAGCTGCCCCTGCAGCCCTTCGACTCGGGCTACTACCCGTATCTCGTGGTGCGCTACAGGGCGCAGAACCTGGGCGGGGGCGGCTACAGCCTGTGGGCGTTCGATGGCAGCCGGGAAGGGCTGGAGATCATCAATCCGCGCGATCTAGCGGCTGACGGGCAGTGGCATGACCTGGCGGTGGACCTGGTACAGCGCGGCGTGACCGGGGCGGTGCGGGCGCTGGTGGTGGAAGTCCAGTGCAAGCAGGCCCCGGCGTACCTGGCGTTTGACACGATCGCCCTGCAGGATGACATCCCGGCAGGGGCCAAGGTCGTCCCAGCCGCGCCGCCGGAGGCCAAGGAAGCGGTCGTGAAGCTGACGGACCTGCCGTTGCCCAAGGCCGAGCCGGACTGGCTGGCGGCCGATGCGGCGCGCTACGGGATTGACGTGGCCGAGGGGGCCGTGCACCTGTGGGCCGAGGGGCAGGACGCGGGGATGAAGTTCTCGACGAAGCTCAGGGAGCCCCTGGACCTGTCGCCGTTCCGCTTTGCGGCGGTGCGCTACAAGGCACGGGGCACGGCACCGTGGGGCGACTACTGTGTGTGGCTGGGCAGCGGCGGGGGCGGGATGCCCGACCGGTTCGCCCGGCCGCTGGACCTGCGTGCCCTGAAGGCCGACGGCGAGTGGCATGTGGCGATCACGCCGCTGGGCGAGGACTTCAAGGCTGTGGACATGGCCCTGCAGGTCTCCACAGCCCAGACGCGCGGCGACGTGTGGATAGACAGCATTCGCTTCTCGACCAAGCGCCCGTTGCTGGAGATGGCCGATGTGTTGCCGTACCGGAGCGGCTGGGAGAACAGCAAGCTGGCGCAGTTCCGCACGGTTGACCTGACACCCGTGGCGAACGCGCCGGCCGAGGCGAAGCTGCGGGCCAACGGCCTCAAGTCGTGGCTCCCCGCCGGCAAGCTGACCACGCGCGGCATTCCGTTCAGTGTCCTGTCCGGGGCCAAGGACGTGTTGCAGACGCCGCCGGACATCGCGCAGACGGCCAGCGTGCCCGTCGGCGGCAAGGCGGCGACGGAGGCGTACCTGCTGCTCCTGTCGCGCCTGCCCTCGACCGATGCGGCGAGGATGGGCGACCCCGTGCCGATGGACGTGTTCCGCAACCCGGAGCGCTTCCGCGTGCGCGTTGAGTATGCGGACGGGATGAGCGACGAAATGTTCCCGCTGGCGTGCGGGTCGGGGCAGTTCGAGGTGTCGCGCGGCCCGGACGTGTACTGTCTGACCGGCCTGCGCAGCCAGCCGATCCAGCGCCTGAGCCTCATCAACCGCATGGAGAGCGGGAGCTTCCTGCTGGCGGCGGTGACGCTGAATGAGGGGAAGCCCGCGATGGTGGCGCCGGCCGTGCAGGCGCTCCCACCGGCGCCGAAGCCCATGGTCTTCGCAATGCCCGTGCCGCAGGCTGCCATCAAGCCCATCACGGGCGGGTACTTCATCCAGAGCCGCAACCTGTGCCTGGACCTGCAGACCGAAGGGGGGCTGGCCGTCCGTCGCCTGGGGTCGCCGTACAACACGATCGTCAAGCTGGCGGTGCAGCCCGGGCCGCTGTTCGAGATCGCAGACGGGAAGACGCTGCTGGACTCGACGCAGGTGACGGTCGGCACGCCGAAGCTGGAGGGGCGGACGCTGACCATCCCGGTCGACGGCCGGCCCGGCGGGGCCGCTGTGGCGGGGCAGTTGGTTGTGACGCTGGAGGACGACCAGGTGCTGATGCGGCTCGACGTGGCGAACGTCGGCTCGACCGTCATCAAGCCGATCGTCAACTTCCCCCTGCTGCGCGGCATGAAGATCGGCAGCGTAGACGACACGTGGTATCTGTACTGCCGCAAGGGCGGGCTCGTCAGCAACCGCCCGACGGCGCAGCGGAAGGCCTATGGCGGCGAATACCCGCTGCAGGTCGCGGACGTCTTCAACCCCCAGAGCGGTGGGCTGGCGCTGCTGACCTATGACCTGAACGACGTCTACCGCTTCTGGAACATGAGCAAAGACGCTGAGGGCGTGACGTGGAAGATGGAGTACTGGCAGCAGGAGGTGCAGCCGGGCGCCAAGATCGAGACAGTGCCCACCGCCCTGCGCGGGCACTTCGGTGACTGGCGCGCGGCGCTGGGCATGTACCGGCAGTGGGCGCAATCCTGGTTCAGGCCCCAGGTCCCCCGCAAACGCTGGTTCCAGGAGGTCTTCTACTACCAGCAGGCCCTCGCGTGGAGCCAACTGCGCGACCCGAAGACCGGGCAGTGGCGCATGTCCGAGCGCATCCAGCGCTGCAAGGACGCCTTCGGCTGCCTGGACTACCTGCATGTCTTCGATTTCGGCGACAGCCGCAAGTATGGGCGCGTAGGCGACTACAACCACTATGACGAGCTGGGCGGGCTGCCGGCCATGCGCGCGGCCTTCAAGGAAGCCCAGGACCAGGGCGTGCGGATGGGCGTGTACATCGAGGGCTACCTGTGCGACAACCGCGGCGTGTGGGGCAGCCAGAACGTCGCGGCCAACTGCATCCGCCTGCAGGACGGCTCGCCGATGATGTGGCCGGGCTCGAAGACCGAAACGATGATGTGCGCGGCGGCGCTGCCGTGGCGGCAGCACCTGGCCGACACGTACAAGCGCGTCGCGGCCGAGCTGCAGCCCGATGGCATGTACATTGACCAGTACGGCTTCGTCAACCCCGGCAAGACCTGCTGGTCGCGCGAGCACGGGCACCCCGTCCCCGCGGCGCCGATCCGCGGCGAGGCCGGGACGACACAGGCCATCCGCGCCGCCATGCCGCCGCAGACGGCGAACCTGACCGAAGAGACGCCGAACGATGTCCATGCCCAGTACCAGGACGGCGCGCTGGGCTATTCGGTCGTGAGTGACGACCCCGTCCTCGCGCCGCACCGCGTGGACCTGTTCCGCTTCATGTTCCCGGACTTCAAGGTCTTCCAACTCGTCAGCTACAACCCGTTCATCGAAGGCGGCTGGGACCTGCTGAAGTGGCCATTCTTCAACGGCGAGGCGATCTGGCTGCACCAGGACCCGCAGCGCGACTACTGCGACGAGGCGCGGAACTTCCTGAAGCAGAGCTTCGCGATCCTGCACAAGTACGACGAGGCCTTCTGCTCGGACAAGGTCGCTCCGCTGGTGCCGACCCTCATGCCCACGGTGTATGCGAACCAGTTCACCGGGAAGCAGACGACGGTGTGGACGCTGTTCAACGCGGAGTTCCACACGATGCGGGGCGACCTGCTAAGCATCCCGCACCAGGCCGGGACGCGCTATGTGAATGCCTTCACCGGCGCAGTGATCAAGCCCCGGATCGTGAAGGGGCAGGCGATCATCCCGGTGGCCATCGGGCCGCGGGATGTGGGGTGTGTGGCGGCGGAACGGCCCTAACGGCTTGCGGGTCTGGAGACCCGCGTTCCAGGAAAGGCACTTCATGCACCACTTCGGCGACGGACGTGACTGGTTCTTCGAGAAGCGCTTCGGGATGTTCGTGCACTGGGGCATCTATGCCGTGGCCGGGTGGCATGAGCAGATGCAGTGGCGTGGGCGCGTGCCGCGGGCCGAGTATGTGAAGCTCGCGGAACGCTGGAACCCGGTGAAGTTCGACCCCGACGCCTGGCTCGATCTGGCCGAGGAAGTCGGGATGCGTTACCTCTGCCTGACGACCAAGCACCACGACGGCTTCTGCCTGTTCGACACGAAGCTGACGGACTTCAACACGATGAACACGCCGTACGGCAGGGACCTCGTGGGGATGCTGGCCGAGGCGTGCCACCGGCGCGACTTCCCGCTCTGCCTGTACTACTCGTGCGCGGACTGGCACCAGCCGAACTACCCCAACGAGGGGCGGCACCACGAGCTTCCGCCGCAGCCGGGCGATGAGCCGGACCTGATGAAGTACCTCGACTTCCTGCGCGGCCAAGTGCGCGAGCTGTGCACGAACTACGGCAAGATCCACGGCTTCTGGTGGGACATGAATGTGCCCCAGCACGTGGACCCGAGCATCAACCAACTGATCCGCGACCTGCAGCCGGGGATCGTCATCAACAACCGCGGCTATGACGAGGGCGACTTCGGCACTCCGGAGCGCGACTACGACCCTTCGGGCGAGGAAGTCCTGACCTTCGACCGGCCCACCGAGGCCTGCCAATCCGTCGGCCTGGAGAGCTGGGGCTGGCGCGTGGACGAGGACTACTACACCGATCGGCACCTGATCCGCAGCATTGACCGCTACCTGGCGCGCGGGGCCAACTACTTGCTCAACGTCGGCCCCACCGGCGAGGGTGAGATCGCGCCCGTGCAGCAGGACATCCTGCGGCGCGTGGGGCATTGGTACAACACGGTCCAGGAGTCACTGCTCGACGTCGAGCCCGCCTCGGCGCTGACCGAGAACCGGCAGGTGCTGCTGACGCGGCGCGGCAACACGGTCTATGTGCACCTGCACCGCGACCCGGTGACTGACGCAGTGAAGCTCAAGCCAATCCAGACGCCGCCGGTGCGGGCGACGCTGCTGAACGACGGGCGGCCGGTCGAGTGCGCGGTGGACGTGCTGCCCAGCGAGCATGTGACGCAGACCCCATGCCTGCACCTCAAGCGGCTGCCGGTGAACGAGCTGTGCAATGAGGTGCTGGTGGTGAAGCTGGAGTTCGCGGACGGGGAGTTCGCGAGCGGGGAGGCGCGCGAGACGGCGGGTGGGGTGGATGTGAATGTGATGTAGGTGACGGAGGGCCTCACCCCCGGCCCCTCTCCCGCGCGCATACGACTGCGCGCCGGAGAGGGGAGAACGGCTCTGGGGCGGCACGCTGTGCCTGCGGAGCCACCAAGGTGGCGGACGGTGCCCCTCTCCGGGCGCTTGCGCAGCAAGCGGCGGGAGAGGGGTAGGGGTGAGGAGAAGGTCAGTGCCGTGAGACGTGCGCCAGCGGCGCACATGCCGTTCCCATCGGAGGGAATCATGCGACACTTGGTACTGCTGGCCGCGCTCGTGTCATCCATCGCCCTTGCCCAGCCGGAGGGGGCATGGCTGAACGTCCTGGACTGCGGCGCCTCGGGCTCCAAGTTCCAGACCAAGGCTACTCTCACAGCGGGCTCCAAGGACATCAGCGTGGCCGATCCGGGCGACTTCAAGGTCGGTCAGGGCGTCATGGTCTCCCGCGCGGACATCAAGATCAGCCACGGGACGCTGTGGGGCCCGCGGGCCAAGTACGCCGCCAGCAAGGCGCTCGCGGATACGGTGCAGGTGCGCGGCTACGATGGGTCGCTGGGAAGCTGGACCGTCTACATCCTCGACATTGACGGGGCGAACCCGGCCACCTTCCGTTGGAGTGACGACCTGACGCGGACCTGGAAGCAGAGCAAGGTGCCGATCACGCACGACTGGCAGCCGCTGAACGGCGGCACAGAGGTCAAGTTCGGCGAACTGGATTGGGACAGTGGGTATGCGGTGACGTTCAGCGCGCGGGATCAGTTGCTGACCGTCATCGAGAAGATCGAGGGCAAGACGGTGACGCTGCGCGATGCGCCGACGCGCGGGGCTGACGATGCCGTGGTGCGGCACAACGACACCGAGGCGCTGCAAGCCGCGATTGACCGGGGGCTCAAGGAGAAGCGGAACGTCTTCTTCCCCGCCGGATGGTACATGCTCGCCCGCCCGCTGGTCGTGCAGAATGCCGAGGGCATTGTCCTCCAAGGCCTCAACGGTGTGGACAGCGTCCTGGACATCAGCGAGGGCGAGGGGGCGTGCTTCAACCTCAAGGACGGCAAGGAAGTCACCATCCGCAACTTCCGCATGCTAGGAAACACCGGCTTTGACGCGCGCGACCAGGCGGGGTCGCTGCGGCTCATGGGCGCTCTGGCCGTATGGGGCTTCTACCTCAAGCCCAGCCACGGCATGACCGTGTCCAACACCGAGCGGGTGTTGCTGGAGAACTGTCATGCCTCCAAGATGAGCGGCGAATGCTTCTACTCCGGCGGACGCTCGCGGACCTGGAACCAACCGGAACCGAAGCAGTACACCAAGGAGATCACGTACCTGCGCTGCTCGGTTACGGATAGCGGCCGCAACGCCTTCAACAACAATGACATGGCCGAGAACACGAGCGTGTTGTACTGCCGGGTGGTGGATGTGGGCGGCTGCACGTGGGAGGGGGCGTCGCGGTTCGTGCGGTTCATTGGCAACTACGTGCGCAACGCCGGCACGGTGGCGATGGGCAACATCCGCAGCCGCGACGAGCGCTACGAGCAGCTCGGCTCGGGCCAGCACATCATCGCCGATAATGTGTTCGAGGGCAACATCTGCTATGGCGGGGCAGCCATCCGCGCCGCTGCCGGCGCCTCGCAGGTCGTGATCCGCAACAACCTGTTCATCAACTTCGGCTCCAGCGGCGTGGACATTAGTGGGGTGAACAGCAATCGTGACCTCACCGCCGGCATCGCTACAGTCAGCGACAACATCTTCGACATGACCGACGTGACCGGCCAGTCCAAGGCGCGCACCAGCGTGCTCGTGAGCGGCTCGCATGTCACCGTCAGCAACAACCAGTTCTATGTGCGTGGCGCGATGGACCCGGCCGTGACAGCCATTGACCTGCGCGAGCCGGCCGTCAACCTCAGCGTGCACGACAACCTCATCCGCAACTGCGGGAAGGGGCTGAGCGTCGGCCTCGGCAGTGGGCGGATCACGGAAGTCGTGAGCCCGACCAGTTTCGTGGTCGCGGGGACCATCCCCCTGGAGCGGCGCCAGTCGCACCGCTACCGGGGCTGGGGCGTCAGCTTCATCCGCGGCGGCAACCGCATCGGGCGGGGCACGATCAAGGAGTTCGACCCCGAGACCTGCCAGTTCATCCTCGACAAGCCCTTCGATCTGAAGGTGGGGGACAGCGTTGAGGTCTTCCCGACCGCCGGGGCCAACTGGAGCCTGACCGCGAACACGATCACCAGTTGCGTGCAGCCGGTCACACTCGATGGCTATGGCAGCCTGACCTCGCGCTTCGCCGACAACCTCATCTCCCGCGGTGAGACACCAGCGAAGGAGGCGGTCGCCGTCAGGGGCGCGTTCGACCTGACCGGCAATCACTTCAGCGGCTTCACTGACGAGGGCAGCGCGGCCCTGTCGCTGTACCCGGACCGCTTCGGCAAGCCGCTGCCGCTGCAAGTGCGCGACAACATCTTCGAGACCTGCGGCAATCCCGTGGCCGAGAGCGTCAAGGGCCTCTGGGACGCGTGCCGGGCGGAGGGCAATGTCTTCCAGAACTGCACCGCCAAGCCGGTGCAGAAGGCCCTGCCGCCGCAGACCGTGACGGCAGTGCTGCGCAAGGTTGAGGCGCCGGCGGCGCCGATCCTCAAGGCGCCGAAGCTGGCGAAGGCGATCAAGCTCGACGGCGATGTCAGCGAGTGGCCATGGGCGGACAAGACGCGGGTGGCAACGTTGCAGCAGGACGCGATGGGCGCCCCGATCAGCGGTCCGAAGGGGGCCATCATGGCCGCGCGCGACGCGCAGTTCCTGTACGTGGCGGTTTGCGTGAACACACTGCCGAACTACAAGCTGACACTGAGTGGCGCGCCGTACTCTGGCGACGGCATGGAGATCGCCTATCAGAGCGGCGATCCGCAGGTGAGTTCGCCCATCCTCGTGCAGTGGGGTGGCGCGGACGGAGCGCGGAGCCTCGTGGCCGTGGGCGGTGCGGACGCCGCGCAGAGCGCCGCGCTGGACAAGCTCACCCAGTACGCCGCCAAGCAGGGCAAGGACCAGTGGACGGCCGAGTGGCGGCTGCCGCTGAGTGTCCTGGGCCCGAAGTTCGCGCAGGTCAAGCGGCTGCGGTTCAACCTGGGCCTCCGCCACCACAATGCCGACCTGTGGATCGCCTGGGTCGGCACGGGAGCGGAGATCTTCCGGGTGGACCGGGCAGGGGTCGTAGAACTATGGTAGGCTGACTGTGCCCGCTCGCCGGGCATAGCGGCCGCCCCAACTCGCTGGGCGGAGAGAGCGCACTGTATGGATGAGCTTACGGCCATGATCCGGGCGAAGTCCGGCAGACCCCCTGTCTCGCGCGACGCAGATGGCCTGCGATCACAGCTGGGCTACGATGTGGCCTCGATGCGCGCCGGCGGGCACGATCCGGCTATCATCCGAGAGCATGAAGCTCTCAATGAGGGGCTGGAGTCGTTCATTGCTCACCCTCAATTCGGGAGGTACCTCGGTGGCCTGACGCCCGGGGAGATGTACGAAGCCTCCGGCGTTCGTGTGCTACCGTTGGACGCGATCCGGGAGGAGATCCAGGAGCTTACACCTGGGACACGGATCTTCCCGTACGGCTACATGCCATTCGCCACCTCCATCGGTGGGAACGCGGTCTGCTTCCATGCTCCGACAGGCGACGTGGTGTGGGCAGATCACGACAGCTTCGGCACGGACGAGATCAACTACCAGGACAGGAGTACGGGCGAGTACCGCTTCGTCCCGTTCACCCCCGACCATGTTGCGCAGGCAGTCGTTCCACTCGCAGATGACTTCTACGCGTTCCTCAGGGATTTGGTGCTTGACCGCCTGGAGACCAGACTCAATGAGCTCGACTGAGGCCCTGCCGTCGCGTCGCCTCGGAGCCCGTCAGGAGCAAAGATGAACCCAGTCCGTTTCGCCCTGGTCGGCACTGGCGGCCGGGGACAGATCTATGTGGATGTGCTCAAGCGCATGGCCGAGCCGCGGGCCGTGTGGACCGCCATGTGTGACCGCAACGAGGAAGTCCTGAACGCCTTCTGCGACCGCAACGCGCTCACGGATGTCCCGCGCCTGACCAGTGTAGACGACCTGGTCCGGCGCAATGATGTGGACGCGGTGCTAGTCTGCACCCCCGACTATGCGCATCGCGCGCCGGCCGAGACCTGCTTCGGGGCCGGGTTGCACTGCCTGGTGGAGAAGCCTGTGGCGACCAGCCCTGAGGACGTGCGCGCGATCTGTGCCGCGGCGCAACGATCGGGCAAGCTGCTGCACCTGGGCTTCGTGTTCCGCTACGACCCGTGCGCGCTGAAGCTGCGCGAACTGATCTCGGGCGGGGTCATCGGCAGGCTGATCGCCTGCATCACGCACGAGGCCGTCGGCTGGTTCCACGGCAGCACCTACATGCGGCGCTGGAACCGCTTCCGCAAGATGAGCGGGGACATGCTGCTGCACAAGGGCTGTCACACCTTCGACCTCATCAACTTCATCACCGGCGCGTACCCGCTGCGGGTGGCGGCCTTCGGGGGCACGGAGGTCTTCCGGCCGCGCCCCGAGGCGGCGCAGTTCTGCAAGGACTGCACCGTCACGCAGGACTGCCTGTACTACACCGACCAGGGCCCGGCATATCGCGACCGCTTCTACCACACGGCCGGCCCGCAGGTGTTGCCCGACGACTACTGCGTCTACAACGTGGACAAGGACACCACCGACACGACGAGCCTGACCGCGGAGTACAGCAACGGCATGAAGCTGTCGTACACGATGACGATGGTGTCGCCGCAGGGCCAGCGGCGGATGACCTTCATCGGCACGCACGGCGAGATCCGCTGCGATATGGACAGCTACCAGATCGAGCTGATGCCGCTGCCGGACCGGCCCACGGAGATCGTGCCGGTTGAGCGCCCGGAGGGTTACGGCCACCAGCACCACGATCTGTGCCTGACCAATGACTTCCTGGATCGTCTCAAGCGCGGCGACGACCCGCGCGAGGGGATCCTCGATGCCTACATGTCCGGCGCGGTGGCCTTCGCGGCGCTGGAGTCCATGGCGACCGGGCAGATCGTGGAAGTCCCGCCCCTGTAGAGGAGCCCGAGCCGTGTTCCACCATCTCTCCATCGCCCTCGCGCTGGTTGTCTGCAGCCTATCACTGGCGGACGACTGGCGGGAGATCAAGCCGCCGCCCACGCGCCAGGACCTCGGCCAGACATACGAGCGGGTGGCGGTGCTCGATCCGCTGGATGATGCGACCAAGTGGAAGGGCGCGGAGCACGGCCAGAGCGCGCAGGCGAGCGTGTCCACGGGCGAGGGACGCGCACCGGGCACGAAGGGCCTGCGCGTGATCTACACGTTCACGGGCCGCCCCGGCCTCGAATACGTGGATGTCGCCGGCAACATCCCGATCCCGGATGGCGCGACGGCCGTCGGGCTGTGGATGAAAGCTGGCGACCCGACAGCACAGCCCGCTCTACCGCCGCCGGGGGTGCCGATGCCCCCCGGATACACCATGCGCGGGCACCGGCTGCCGGCGCGCCTCCGGGTACTCGACGCCAACGGCGAGTGCTTCCAGTACAACCTGCGCGACCTCAAGCCCGGCGAGTGGGTCCTGGGCGTTGCCAGTCTGGACAACCCCGGCGTACACTGGGGCGGGGACAACAACGGGAAGCTCGATCGGCCGTGCCGGGTGGCGTCGTTCGTGTTCGACAAGATCGTCAACAGCCCCACGGCGCAGGGCGAACTCACCATCGCGGAGTTCGGCTCGTACCGGATCGTCCCCGAACGTCTGCAGCCGCACGGCATCAAGCTCTTCGTGCCTCCGACGCAGAGCCTGTTGGTATATGATCTCAACCAGCCGATCACGTTGGCGACGGCCCCGGACCCGGCGGACAAGGCGATGGCTACGCTGCCGGTGCGGCTGTCGGCCACGTTGGTGGACCCCTTTGGCAAGACGCTGAAGACGCAGGCGGTCACGCTGGCGGCAACAACGCCGACGCCGCTGGAGTTGGCGCCACAGGAGCAGGGCGCGTACGACCTGCGGCTGCGCTTGGCCGGCAAGGAGGGCGCCCCGGACGCGCCGTGGGCGGACTTCCGCTTCGCCGTCCTGCCCACGCCGCCGGCGCAGGACCAGACGAGCCCGTGGGGCGTCTCGACGCACTTTGGGCAGCACTGGCCGCTGGCGGTCATGCCGATGATCGCCCGCGCCGGGATCAAGTTCTATCGCGACGAGATCTCATGGGGCAACGTCGAGCGTGAGCCGGGCAAGCTCGCTGTGCCGGACCGCTTCCGTGAGTACATCGCCGAGGGCCGGCGCCTCGGACTCGAGCCGCTCATCATCCTGGACTACGCGAACAAGCTCTACGACGAGGGCAACTTCCCGCTGACACCCGAGACGCGGGCAGCGTTCGCGCGGTACGCCACGACGCTGGCGACGGAGCTGCCGGCCATCCGCTTCTTTGAGGTATGGAACGAGTGGTGCGGGGGCTGCGGCATGGGCGGGCGCAAAGGCACGGCGGCGGACTACGCCCCGCTGTATCTGGAGGCGGCGAAGGCCGTGCGCGCCGCCAACCCGCAGGCCACGGTCATCGGCATCGGTGGCGAGTGGGATGGCAAGGCCTTCGGGGACATGATGGGCCAGGGCGCGGGTGCGGCGATGGACGGCTTCTCGATCCACCCGTACATGTACCCCGGCTTGCCGGGCGAGGGCTTCGCCAAGCATCTGACGACCGACGCCGAGCGCGCCGAGGCCGCCGCCGGCAAGAAGCTCCCACTGTGGATCACGGAGATCGGCTGGCCGACCGAACTCGACGGCCGCGGCAGCGACTGGCTACACCAGGCGCGCTGCCTTGTGCGCATGATGCTCATCGCGCGGGCCAACGGCGCGCAGAAGATCTGCTGGTACGACTTCAAGGACGACGGGCTGAAACTCACCTACAATGAGAACAACTTCGGCCTCGTGCACCACGAGCAGTTCGGCCTCGCGCCCAAGCCGGCATACGTCGCGTACGCCCATCTCATCAACATCCTGCACGGCCGCAAGCTGGTGCGCCACGGCCTGTCGCCGAACGGCCACTGGGTCATGCGGCTCGAGGGCCCCGACGACATGGTTGACATCTTCTGGACTGAGCAGGCGACGGACCGTCGCGCCGTAGGGGCCGAGGCCCTGCGTGTGGAAGACATGTTCGGGCAGCCGATCTACACGGAGGCTGTCCCGATATCGCCCGATCCCGTGTTCATCATCTCGAGACGCCGTTAGCCGTCCGCCGTTCCCGCATCCCGCATCCCGAGGCCTCACATGAACATCGTCTTCATCGCCATTGATACGCTACGCGCCGACCGCCTGGGCTGCTATGGGCACGATCGCGTGACCAGCCCGCACCTGGATGCGCTGGCGGCGCGCGGGGTGCGCTTCGCCCAGCACATCTCGCCGCACATCCCCACGCACCCCGGCTACACGACCATGTTCAGCGGGAAGGACGTACTCAGCCATCAGATCGTCACCCAGGGCGGGAAGGTGGATCTGGCCGAGAGCGTCCATCTGTTGCCCCAGGTGCTGCAGCGCCGGGGATACTTCACCGCCGCCGCCGACAACATGGGCCGCTGGTTCAACCGCGGCTACGACCTGTACGAGGGCTACAACTGGAACCAGGATCCCTCCGGCGCGTGGCTGAAGGCCGAGGCCGTCAACGGTACGGCGCTGCGCGTGCTGGATGCCTGCGAGCAGCAGGACAAGCCGTGGTTCTGCTTCCTGCACTACTGGGACCCGCACACGCCGTACCTGCCGCCGGCGCCGTTCAGTCGCATGTTCTACCCCGGCGACGAGAAGGACCCCGGCAACACCAGCGCGCACGAGATGATGAACAACTACCCGGCCTTCCAGTACTACTTCCAGGAGTGGATGCCGGGCCTGACCGATGTGGAGTTCCCCAAGGCCCAGTACGACGCGGAGATCGCCTACGTGGACGCGGCGCTGGCGCATGTCTTCACCAAAGTGGAGCGGATGAAAGGCGGGCAGGACACCGCCATCATCATCACCTCGGACCACGGTGAGGAACTCGATGAGCACCAGATGTGGTTCGACCATCACGGGCTGTATGAGACCAACCTGCACGTGCCGCTGCTCATGTACCACCCCGAGCGCCTCAGCGGGGGGCAGGTGCGGGAGGGCCTGAGCAGCCACGTGGACCTCGCGCCGACGGTGCTCGACCTCCTCGGCCTCGCGGACGCAGCCCAGGAGGAGCAGATGGAGGGGCGGAGCCTGCTTCCTGCTCTCGACGAGGGCGTGGGAGCGGTCACCGACCGCGACGCCGTCTACATCACCGAGTGCGCCTGGATGAAGAAGCGGGGCTTCCGCACGCCGCGCTACAAGTACTTCGAGTCGCTGTATGACGAGTTGCACAAGCGCCCGCCGTTCGAGCTGTACGACCTGCAGGCCGACCCGGGCGAGCAGCACAACCTGGCCGACGAGCAGCCGGAACTGCTCGCACATTTCCAGGCGCGAACGCAGGCCTTCTTGGAGCAGCGCCTGGCCGAGACAGGGCTGCCCGACCCGCAGAGCTACCAGGACATCACCCTCCGGCAGGTAGGCAATGTGAAGATCGCCGTGCCGGAAGACCAGAAGCTGGTTGAGGACTGAACATGGACAAAGCACGTATCGCCGTCATCGGCCTCGGTGGGCGAGGCCGCTACTTCGCGCAGGCCTTCGATCAGCACCCGCGCGCACAACTCGTCGCGGTGGCCGACCCGTCGGACAAGCCCCTGGCGCTGCTCAAGCACCAGTACGGCGACCGCATCCGGTACTACCAGGACTACCACGAGATGCTCAAGGCGCCCGATGTGGACGCCGTCGTGGTCGCCTCGAATGACAAGTCGCACCGCGAGAACGCCGTCGCGGTCTTCGAGGCGGGGAAGAGCTGCCTGCTCGAGAAGCCCATGGCGCAGTCGGTGGCCGACTGCGATGACATCATCCGTGCCTGGAAGCAATCGGGGCGGCTGTTCATGATCGGCCTGGAGCTGCGCCACTGCTCGCTGTTCACGCGGATGCGCGAGTTGGTGGACGACGGCCGCATCGGTGAGATCGTGATGGGCCAGGCGCTCGACAACGTGTCCGTCGGCGGCCAGTACTTCTACCACAACGCCATGCGCCGCAAGGACTACGTGCGCAGCCTGCTGTTGCAGAAGGGTACGCACACCATTGACCTGCTCAACTGGTTCATGGGCGGCAGCCCGGTGAAGGTCTACGGCAGCGGCGGGCTGGACTTCTACGGGCAGCGCGAGCCCAACGACAAGCGGTGCCGCGCGTGCGAGCAGCGGTGCGAGTACTTCATCAACCACGAGCGCTTCGTGATGGACTACGGCGCCGTCGTCGAGACCGACGACCGCTGCGTGTTCGCGCAGGAGTGCGATGTGGCTGACAACTCCATGCTCATCATTGACTACGCCAACGGCCATCGCGGGCAGTACAGCGAGTGCCACTTCACGCCCGAATACACCCGCGAGTTCACTTTCTTCGGCACCGAAGGGAAGATGTACGGCTTCTACAACAACGAGTGCAACTTCCTGATCCGGTGCACGTACCGCAACACGGACCATGTGGACGAGTGGCATCCGCAATCGGCCGGCGGCGGCCATGGCGGCGGCGACCGGCTCATCATGGAGCACTTCCTCGACTGCCTGCTCGGCGACGCCCAGCCGCTGGCCGACGTGCAGGCCGCACGCGACTGCACGGCCGTGGCCGCGGCGGGCGAGGAGAGCATCGAGACGGGGCTGCCGGTGGCCATCCCGCCTTGCCCGTGGCTGTAGATGGTCTGCTTTGGGGGCGACTACCATGCGCGACAAGGCGGCGAATGAGTTCTTCGATGCTGTATTCCATCGGAGCTTCGGGCGCTGCACGTGCTTCTTGTGCGGTCGGCGGCTTGGGTCGAGGAACCGTTCAGATGAGCATGTCATCCCAAAGTGGGTTCAGAACCGGTTTGACCTATGGAACCAGCGGATCGTGCTGCCAAACGGTACCTCAAGCCCGTACCGCCAGTTGACAATCCCGTGCTGTCGCGACTGCAACAATGGCTGCCTGCAGCCCGTAGAGACGAGGGTCTGCCAAGCCGTTGGGAAGGGTGCCAAGGGAGTGCGCGACCTTGACCCACGGGACCTGTTCGTGTGGTTGGGCAAGATATTCTATGGGATGTTGTACCGCGATCTGTTTCTGCCCCTCGACGTCACCGGGCAGAAGCCAGGGCGAATCGCCTCTAGGACCCTACTGCAAGCATTCCGGACACATCACCTCTTCCTGCAGTGCGTGCGGGTGCCAATGGACTTCCCTGGCTTCTTCCCGGCGTCGGTGCTTGTAGTACACACACAGGAACCACAGGACATCAGATTTCGGTGGGACTTCCGTGACAACTACGCGACCATGTTCATCGGGTGTCGGTTGGGCAGCGTAGGTATCGTGGCAGCATTGCAGGACGGGGGAGCTCAGCAACAACTGTTCGCTAGCTTGGGGGTCAAGCGTCTGAAGTTGCACCCTCTGCAATTCACGGAACTGATGGCGCAGGTGCTCTACAAGGCGCGCTTGTTCAACCGCGTGCCCAAGTATGTTACCATCGACACCGACCCCAAGACGGTGGTCCAGGCTTCGCTCCAGGGCCTCAGCAGCAAGCCCGTGTTCGATGAGTGGAATCCGTCTCACTACGCGCAGATTCTGTCCCAACTCACCGGCTTCCGCCTGGAGAACGTCTTCCTACCGCCTGACGCTGTGATGAGTTGGCTCAGGAACAGCGATCGACGTCTGCGGAAGATGCCTCTGGAGCAGTACCCTATCGAACTCCTCTACGGCGTTTGACCATAGAGCCGCTCATCTGTAGGAGGCAAGGCATGTCCCTCACCCTTGGTGTCATCGGTGTGAACCACCCCCATGCGGGCGGGCATCTGCAGGCCCTCGAGAACGCGCCAGAGATCACGCGTCTGCTCGTGTGGGACGAGGACCCCGCGTCGGCCCAGCGCGCGGCGGGCAACTCGGCGAAGGCGGAGGTGGTTGCATCGCCGGACGAGTTGCTATCGGATCCGGGCGTCCCGGCCCTCGCCATCATGCTCAAAGACAGCGAGGCCGGGGCATGGAACCTGCGCGCCATCGAGGCAGGGAAGTGGGTCTATGGCGACAAGCCCGGCGCGCAGACCGCGGAGCAGCTCAAGCGGATCGTGGACGCGGCGCAGCAGCATGGCGTGCACTTCTGCCCGTGCTACTCCACCCGGAGCCAGCCCCTCGCCCGTGAGGTCGGCAGCGTCCTGCAGTGCGGCGCCATCGGCGACCTGTACTCCTTCCAGTGCACATGGATCACCTCCGATGTGCTGGCGCGGGGGCCGGACAACTGGCTCTTCCACAAGGAGCACAGCGCGGGCGGCATCCTCACGTGGCTAGGCTGCCACTGGCTGGACCTGTTGCGCTTCCTGATGCGGTCCGAGGTGGTTGAGGTGACCGCCATGTGCGCCACGCAGACCCCCGCGGCGGTGGACGTCGAGGACGTGGCGAATGTCTGCCTGCGGTTCGACAACGGGGCAGTAGGGATGCTGCGGGCAGGGTACCTGCTGCGCGCGTCGGGGGGCTATGACAACAGTGACATGCAGTTCCAGTTCGAGGGCAGCCAGGGCGCGCTGACGTGGTATCCGCGCGCCCAACCCGCCGGCTACCGCCTGCGCACGCGCAACACCGACTTCGTGCCCTCGGGCTGGCAGCGGGACATTGTCGTGGACCCAGCCCCCCAGAGCGCCCGGGCCGGCTACTCGGCGGACTTCCTGGCCGAGTTCCTGGCGGCCGTCGAGGGACGTGGTCCGCTGCCGGCGAGCGAAGTGGATGCGTGGCAGGTGCTGCGCGTCATCGAGGCGGCCTATCGGTCCTCAGCCGAGGGGCGGAAGGTGACACTATGACGCGTGGGCCGGTCCAGGATGTCCCGGCCCACGCGCCTACATATCCACTTTGTCCGACGGGATGTACGGGCACTTGATGAAGATCAGCCGCAGGTCACACTCGCCGGTGTTGGCGATGTTGTGGCACTCCGGCGCCTCGACCCGCACCACGTCGCCGGGCTTGACCGCGACGGTCTGCTCGTTCACGATCATCTCGCCACTGCCCTCGAGGAAGTAGAAGTGCTCCTCGACGTGGTTGTGGCAGTGGCGGCCGAGTTCCTGCCCCGGCTTGAAGACGATCACACCCCACTCGAACTGCGGCCCACGGAAGATGTACTTGGGGCCGTGATCGCCATGCCGGAACTCCCGTTCGCTCTCGTTGACAAGCTCCATATCGCCGGACCTCCCGTGTGTCGCGTAGGTGGGTGCGTCCTCGCACCCACAGCCTGCGGGTTCGGGGACGAATCTGCCTACGCGCCAAGTAGCGTCTCCAACACCTCGCGTACGCCCTCGTCCGTCAGCGGGCGTGGGTTGAACCTGCTGGACCCGGCCGAGACGACAACCGGCACAAGCCGCTCGAACGCGCTCTCCGTCAGGCCCGCTTCGCGCCACGACCCACAGGCCCCCAGGTCGGCGGCCAGTTGCCCGAACCAGGCGACGAAGGCCTCGGCTGTCGGCTCCAGGCCGATGCGGCCGGCCAGGTGGGCATAGCGTTCGCGCGCCGCCTCCATGTTGAAGCGCATCACGGTGGGCATGAGCCAGCCGCACACGCGACCGTGCGGGAGATGGCACATGACGCCCAGGGGATGGGCCAGGCCGTGCACGAGGCCCAGCCGGGCGCTCGCCAGCGCCAGGCCCGCCAGCAGGCTCCCCAGGGCCATGTCCTCGCGCGCGGCCAGGTCTGAGCCGTCCTCCACTGCGCGGCGCAGCGAGCCGGCCAGGCGCACCGTCCCCTCCTCGGCATACATGTCGCTGACGAGGTTCACGCCCGTGGAGGTATGGGACTCGATCGCCTGCACGAGCGCATCCAGACCCGAGAAGGCGGTCTGCTGCGCGGGGAGACCGAGGGTGAGTTCCGGATCCACGATCGCCACACGGGGCATGAGCGCCAGGCCGCGAATGCTGGCCTTGTGCAGCGTATCGGGGTCGCTGAGGACCGAGTTCGGTGTCACCTCGGCGCCCGTACCGGAGGTCGTCGGGAGGGCGATGACCGGCACGGCGGAGCCGGTGATCTCGTGGCCGCCGGTGAAGTAATGCTCGACGCCCCGCTCATGCAGCGCCAGCGCCCCGATGGCCTTGCCCACGTCCATGGCGCTGCCGCCCCCGACCGCCACCACGACATCAGCACCATGCGCGCGCAGTGCCTCTCGGCCCGCATCCACGGTCTGCAGCGAAGGCTCGGGCTCGACCGCGTCGAAGACCGCGACCTGGAGCCCCGCGCCTGCGAGGATCCCCCGGAAGTCATCCACCAGCCCCCGGCGGGCGGCGCCCCGTCCCGTAACGAGCAGCGCGCGCTGCCCCAGGGCTGCGGCCAGTCGCCCGGCCTGCTTGCGGGAGCCGGAACCGAAGACGACCTCATTGGCGGAACGAAGCGCGAAACCAGCCATGTCATCACCTGCCCAAAGTGCTCCTAGAGATTGCCCATCGCCCCCCCGGACCCCTTCCTCAGGCAGGAACGCGGGCGCGCCCTGGTGAACAGTAGGGGCACTCTGGCAATGTGAGGTCACGATATGGCGTCCGGTCCTGCCACTACAGCCTGTCCCTCGTCGCCCCTGGTGTGGCTGGTACAGGCGCCGCCGCCCCCGCCGCCGACACCGTACGTGCCCCCGACCGGCTATGCCGGCGGGCCTCCGAGCGTTCCCCCGCAGGGACCCAGGCGGGGCTTCCCGTGGCTGTGGGTGCTGCTGGGGTGTGGGTGTCTCCTCCTCATCCTGATCGCCGGCGCGGTCGTCGGCGGGTTCTTCTACTTCAGCCACCGCACCGAGGGACCGCAGCCGGTCCTGCAGGAGGAGACGACCAAGCCCGTCCCCGAAGAGCCTGCGACGACCTCGGAGGGCGCCACGGACGAGGAGAAGCCCGGCAGCGAGAGCGGGTCCGAGGTCAAGGGCGATGACTCCGGCGCCGAGGAGACTACGCCCGCGACTGAGCAGCCATCTCGGGAGAAGGCCGTCGCCAAGGCCCTAAGCCGCTGCGACAAGGGCTGGGTCACCAAGGTGATGAAACACAGTGACGACTGGACCACCGCGACGATTGCGGTGGGGCCGCCCGCTTCGGAGTGGGTCGGGGAGTTTGACCTGAAGTGGAACGGCAGCGACTATGACATCGTCGCCGAGCGCGGCGAGTAGGGCGGGCTGTCACCCGCACTGGAGGAGCAGACATGGATCAGGTGCGTGTGGGCGTGATCGGCAGCGGGGCCTTCGCCCGCTCCGAGCACTTCCCCAACTGCGTGAAGAACCCCCGCGTGGACCTCGTCACCGCGTGCAGCCGCTCGGAAGACAAGCGCATGGGCGCCGTGCGCGACTTTGGGGCGCGGAAGGCCGAGGCGGACGCGGCGAAGGTCTTCGCCGACCCGGAGATTGACCTCATCATCCTCTCGGTGCCCCACGACGTGCATTTCGAGATGGTCATCGGCGCCCTGGAGGCCGGTAAGCACGTGCTGTGCGAGAAGCCGATGGCCATGACGATGGAGGAGTCCTACGAGATCGTGCGGGCCGTCAAGCGCGCCGGCACGAAGCTGTGCGTGGACTACAACCGCCGCTTCAGCCCCTCGATGCAGCACATGAAGGCGCAGTACATGGCCCACCGCGCCAGTCCGGGGGTGTCCGACGGCCAGTTCGTCGAGGACGCTAAGCGCCCGCCGCTGCCTGAAGAAGAAGCCTCCATGCTGATGATCCGCATCAACGACGAGAGCAGCACCTACCGGCCGGTGCATCTGGACTGGCACACCGGCGGGGGACAGATCATCGGCGAGACGTGCCACTGGCTCGACCTGGCGTGCTGGCTGCTGGAGGAGACGCCCACGCGCGTCTATGCGACCGGCTCGGCGCGCCTGTCGCACATCGTCTCCCTGGACTTCGCCCCGCCCGTCCCCGGCGCGCAGGGCCATCGCGCCTGCATCATGTTCAGCCCCGTGGGCACCTTCGAGTACCCCAAGGAGCTGTTCGAGCTGATGGACCATGCGGCGCTCTTCCGCAACCTGTGCTTCGTGGAGACCGAGACGTACGGGGCGGCGGGGTTCGAGCGCAAGACCTTCCCGTTGCAGTTCGACGACTGCCCCGAGGTGGGGGAGGAGGGCGGCCTGAGCGGCTACATCGCCAAGTTGCAGCGGCGGGCGCAGGTCCACGCCGAGAGCGGCAAGACCGTCTGGCCGGACCTATTCCCCGACAAGGGGCACTATCAGTTGCTCGACGCCTTCGTGGACGCGATCATCAGAGACAAGCCCTCGCCGATAGACGAGCGCGCCGGGGCGCAGGCCACGTACCTGAGCCTCCGGGCCATCGAGTCGATCCGCACCGGAATGCCGCTGCCGGTCAACCTCGAGGAATACCGGATGTTCGTGAACTAGCGTCGGGGCCTGGGGAGTGGACCTCACAGACCAGTAGCGCGGGCGGCCTCGCCCGCGCTCGACGGGGACGGGCAGGCGAGGCCGCCTGCCCTACGGCAGAGGGTGGTGCCCTCCGGGGCGCGATGGATCGCGCCGCTACGGGCCGCCCCCCAGCACGGACTGTGCCTCGTCGTCGCGGCCCAGCGCCCTTAGCGCTCTGGCCAGCTCAGCGCGCGCCGCCGGGTTCTGCGGGTCAGCCGCGACGGCAGTCTGCAGGTGTTCCAGGGCCGTCGGGTAGTCGTGGGCCTGCAGCGCGATCATGCCCAGCATCAGGTGAGCCTTCGGATCGCCGGGGCGCACCTGCAGGCCGCGCTCCAGGGCGTCGCGTGCCTCCTGCGGCTGCCCCATCCGCAGCAGCACCATCCCCAGGTTCACCAGCGCATCGGCATCCGTCGGCTGCAGTTCTATCGCAGCGCGGAACTCCCTGGCCGCCAGCGGCAGCCTGCCCGCCAGCAGGTACACCGCGCCGAGGTTGTTGTGGGCCAGGTAGCTGCGCGGATTGACCTCCAGCGTGTGCCGCCAGAAGGTGTCGTTGGTCTGCCACGTCATCGTCTGCAGGCCGCTCTGCGCCGCCAGCAGGGCCAGCAGCACCAGCACCGGCAGCCGGCCGTAGAACCCCCTCAGGTGCAGCGCCAGTCCGGCCAGCGCTAGCGCCGGACCGCACATTGCCAGGTAGGCATAGTGGTCGGCGGGGGTGGAGTACTGCTGGAAGTCGAACGGCAACAGCCCCAGCACGGGCAGTAGCGCGAATCCGAACCACAGGAGCCCCGGCAGCGCCCAGCGCGAGCGCCGGCGGAGAACCACCGCGAGAACCAGCAGCGCCGCCGGGGCCAACCACGTCGCGTAACCCCACCAGTGGCCGATCACGGCCTGCGGCGTGCGACCATAGTCCGCCGCCAGCTTCAGGGGCCACACGAGCTTGGCCAGGTAGAACGCCAGCGCGTCCCCGGCCACGAACAGGCGCAGCCACAGGGGGAGCGTGAGCAGCGGCGAGGGGGGCTGCACGGCCCGCGTCAGGAACGCGTGAACCGCCGCCAGCGCCAGCCACGGGACGACCCGGACGAGCACGCGCCGCGGCGGCGTCCGGAGCAGCAGCCAGTCCACCGCCAGGGCCACCAGGGGCACAGCCACCAGATTGGGCTTCGACAGGACCGCCAGGACGAAGGCGAGGGTGGCAAGGGCGTAGGTAGCCGCCCCGCTGCTGGTCCACGGCGGGCTAGAGGAGGGCGAGGTGTCGGCGCAGCCGACAGGGACCCCGCCGACCGGCGTCCCTCCCGTTCTGGCACGTACGTACAGCAGCAACGCCAGCAGTCCGAAGCAGCCCCCCAGCAGGTCCTTCAGCTCCGACCCCCAGGCCACCGCCTCGACCTGCAGCGGATGGAGCCCGAACAGCATCGCGCCCACTCCGGCGGCCCAGGGGCTCCGCGTGAGCATCAGCAACAGCAGGTAGGCGAGGGCGATGGTCGCCAGGTGCACGACCAGGTTGGCGACGTGGTAGACGGCCGGCGGGACGGCCCACAGGCCATTCGCGGCGGTCGCACCGCCGGCGCGGGCGAGCAGCCACCAGGCCGTGTACGTCACCGGGGCGTACAGATGGGCGTACGGGCCGGTCCAGACGGCCCGCAGCGACGCAGCGGTCGGCGGCTGCAGGTTGGGGTTCTGGTAGAAGAAGACGTCGTCATCCCACGACAGGAAGTCGTGGCCGGCCACCTGCGCGAACACCAGCGCCGAGAGCGCGAGCACCAGGAGAAGGGGGAGGTAGCGCATGACACCAGACCGTGGGAGAGCGAAGAGGGTAGCTACGCCTCGGCCGCCCGAGCCTGTTCGTAGTAGTCCTCACGCGCGCTCAACGGCAGCGTCACCTTCGGGACCTGGGCTGTGATGTCCTGGCCCGTCTTGTACTTCTGCACGGTCCGCGAGTTGCGGTCGCGCAGGGCCGCGTCGCTGTCCAGCAGGCGGCACACATCCAGCAGGTCCGGTGGCAGGTCCGGCGTGTGGGGAAGACGATCGAACAGCTCGCGCACCACCGCGAGGTCATCCTGGTCATCCACACACAGGCGGTACTGCGGGCGCTGCAGCGCTTCGGGCGCCAGGACGGACAGGACGCTGAAGCGCGGGTAGTGGCGACGCAGGGCCGGGGTGGCGTGCTCGTGGTCCGTGCACAGGTCAGCGACCGCCACACTGGCGGCCAGAGCCTCAGTGGTGAAGACCTCGCTCTGCACCCCGAGCGGATAGACATCGGCGATGCAGTTGGAGGCGTAGTCCACGCCCGCCGCCTGCTGCTGCGCGATGACGAAGTCGCTGGCCCACGGGCACCACAGGGGTGAGTCCCCCGAAATGCGCACGATGACATCGGCCGCGAAGTGGCGCGCGCACTGCAGGAAGCGGTCCAGCACGTCGTCCTCACTGCCTCGGAACGCCTCCACACCATATTCGCGGGCGTGAGCCTCCACCTGGTCGTCATCGGGGCTGACGGTGGTGGCCACCACGACCTGGTCCACAAGCTGGCTGGCCTTCACCGCCAGGATCGTCCAGCCCAGGAGCGTATGCTCAGCGATGGGAACGGTGGGCTTGTTGGGCAGGCGGGTGGCGCCCATGCGGGCCTGGATGATGGCTGCGATCAAAGTGGCTCTCCCGTCAGGCCGAAGGCCTGTTGTGCGTTCCGCGTCGTGTGTGCGAGCACGTCCTCAAGGCTCATCCCGCGCTCGTGTGCCAGGACCTCCGCCACGCACCGCACGTACGCGGGCTCGTTGCGCTGGCCGCGGTACGGCTGGGGCGGGAGCCAGGGGCAGTCGGTCTCGATGAGCAGCTGCGCCAGCGGGGCCTCAGCGGCCACCTGCCGCAGGGCGAACGCCTTCGGATAGGTCAGCGTTCCCGCCAGCCCCAGAAAGAAGCCTCGCTCCAGGCATTGCCGCGCGAACTCCATCCCCCCCGCGAAGCAGTGCATGACGATAGTCTGCCCCGGATCGCGGCATTCGTCAAGCACCCGCAGGCAATCCTCCTGCGCTTCCCGGCAGTGCACGATCAGCGGCAGCGCCAGCTCCTGCG
Source organism: bacterium (assembly GCA_021372615.1). Lineage (NCBI taxonomy): Bacteria > bacterium. The sequence goes on from JAJFUB010000109.1 coordinate 78,468, forward strand.
CCAGACCGATGAACGCCGCGAAGGCCTGCCGCTGTAGCGATGGCGGCGACAGGTTGCGGTAGTAGTCCAGTCCCGTCTCGCCGAGAGCTACCACGCGCTCGTGGCGGGCCAACTCGCGGAGCTGGTCCAGCACCTCGGGCGTCACGTCGTCGGCATCGTGCGGGTGTACGCCCACTGCGCACCAGATATCGGGCTCTGCCTCGGCCAGCTTGAGCGCCTCCCGGCTGGAGGGCAGGTCATAGCCGACGACGACGCAGCCCCGCAGGCCGGCCTGGCGCGCGCGCCCCAGCACCTCCGGGAGGTCGTCTGCGAAGCGAGGATCATTGAGGTGGGCGTGGGAGTCGAACATGGGTCAGGAGCGCGAGGCGCAGCGCAGGGCCATGATAACACAAAAGCGCCCGGACGGCGAATGCCGCCCGGGCGTCCGGGAACCTCGTGAGCCTACTGGTAGCGAACCAGACTTAGTGCGTTGGCCCTGAACCACTTCGCATGGCCATCCACCATCCCGACGTTCATCCCCTCGTTGTGGCGGCAGGCGTCCCGCAAGCGTGATTGCGTGTGGTCCAGCATCCCGGTGGTGGTGTTCAGGTAGATGTAGGGCCGGCGAGCACCCTCGCAGATCAGGACTGTCTCGGACGGGAACTGTATCTGCGCCTGAGTCCAGTTGTTCTGCCACAGCATGTAGTTGAACATGTAGCTCAGCTGCTGGGTTGGGTAGGTGCCCGGCAGGTAGTCTGACCCGAAGGTATGGGTATCGATGGGCGGGTTGGCGTTGCTTAGGCAGTCTCGGGTGCTGTCACTGGGGCACAAGAAGATCTGCACGTTCTTGACATAGGCCATGCACGGATCGACGTAGCCGCCATGCGGCCAGTTGGGCCACCCGGCGCACCCGCTCACGGCATCGCCCCAGCCGGCGCTATCGCCGCGTGGAAAGCGTTCATCGAAGTCCTGGCTGTACTGCAGGAGGGCCAGAGCCATCTGCTTGACATTGCTCAGACAGCTCGACTGCCGGGCTTTCTCCCGGGCCTTGGCGAAGACGGGGAAGAGGATTGCGGCGAGGATCGCGATGATCGCGATGACAACCAACAACTCGATAAGCGTGAACCCACGTTTGGCCATGTGTAAGCACACCTCCGATGATGGTCTGCGCTCTCCTGCGCTTGCCTCCATGTTATGGGAATGCTATGCCCCTGTCAAACAGTTGTGTAGCGAAGCCACATTTCCAACGGTTGCAGGGATCATGGCTCGGCGTGCTCAAGCATACCCGACAGCTCGTCACCTCAGTGCACCCGGAGCCCAGGATGCCCTCGTGCCCCAACATCGTCTTCTTCTTCTCCGATCAGCAGCGGTGGGACACTTGTGGCTGCTATGGCCAGAGACTGCCCCTCACGCCGAACGTGGACCGCGTCGCGGGGGAGGGGGTCCGGTTCGAGTCCGCCTTCACCTGCCAACCGGTGTGCGGGCCCGCCCGGGCCTGCCTGCAGACCGGCAGGTACGCCACCGAGTTGGGCTGCTTCACCAACAACCGCGCCCTGCCGCTGGATCAGCCCACGGTCGCCGGCTACCTGGCCGCGGCCGGGTACGAGACGGCGTACATCGGCAAGTGGCACCTGGCCTCCGACGCCGAGCACAACTTCCGCGAGCAACCGGTACCGGTGGAGCGACGCGGCGGCTACCGCGACTTCTGGCTGGCCTCCGATGTCCTGGAGTTCACCTCACACCCCTTCGAGGGCCACGTCTTCGACGGGGAGGGGCGGCAGCGGGACTTCACGGGCTATCGGGTGGACCGGCTGACCGACTGGACGCTGGAGTACCTGTCCGGCCGCGACCGCACGCGCCCCCTGTTCCTGTTCATCTCCCACATTGAGCCCCACCACCAGAACGACATGCACCGCTTCGTCGGGCCGGAGGGGTCGGCGGAGCGCTTCGCCGACTACGATGTGCCCGGCGATCTGGTTGGCACCGAGGGCGACTGGCGCGAGAACTTCCCCGACTATCTGGGCGCATGCTGGAGCCTGGACCACAACTTCGGCCGCATCGAGCGCCTGCTGTCCGAGCAGGGCTTGCTGGACGACACGCTGCTCATCTACACCAGCGACCACGGCTGCCATTTCTGCACCCGCAATAGCGAGTACAAGCGCTGCTGCCATGACGGCTGCCTGCGCATCCCGCTGGTGCTGCGCGGGCCCGGCTTCACAGGGGGGCAGGTCCGGCCGGAACTGGCCAGCCTGATAGACCTGCCGGCGACCATCCTGACCGCGGCGGGGGTGCCGGTGCCGGACACCATGGCTGGGCGGCCGCTGCAGGAGGCCGTTGCGTGGGCGGGTGCGTCCCCGCACCCGCAGTGGCCGCAGGAAGTCTTCGCGCAGATCAGCGAGTCACAGGTGGGGCGGTGCATACGGACGGAGCGCTGGAAGTACTCGGTGGTGGCCCCGGGCAGAAAGGGCTGGAGCGATCCCGGCAGCGACGTGTACGTCGAGGAGTTCCTCTACGACTTGCCGGCCGACCCGCACGAGAAGCACAACCTCGTGGTCGATCCGGCGTATGCGAAGGTCCGGGCGGAACTGGCGGAGCGTCTGATGCGGCGGATGGTCGAGGCAGGGGAGAGGGAACCGGAGATACGGCCGACTATCGCTTGAGGAACACCGGATGTCGGTAGGGCGTAGGAGCGGTCACCGACCGCGACCATCACCGACGGCGGTCGCGGTCGGTGACCGCTCCTACA
>JAJFUB010000110.1 GCA_021372615.1 bacterium
GTGCCATGCGGGGCGGGGTACAAGCCCCCGCCCTACAGCCCTTCTACAGCCCTCCTGCCAGCCACTCCGCCACGCCCTGGCGCTCCAGGGCGTCGGACAGGCGGCGCTTCTGCAGGAGGTGGTCGTACTTCGCCTTCTCCGCGTCGGTCCAGCAGTTCGCCTCGGTGTAGTCGCCACAGTAGGGGATGTTCAGGTCAATCCAGCAGGCCAGCCGCTCGTACTCCTCGGTTGAGAGCTTCACGCCGTGGTGGCCCGCGTCGAGCATGCCCAGCAGGCGACTCTGCGTGGCGCCAACGCTATTGGGCGGCAGGATCGGGGGCGCGCTCTGGGCGCCCACCCAGTTCACCAGGGGCGTCGGGTGTCCGGCCAGGTAGCCCTGGCCGGGGTTGACGTAGGCGTTCGTGAGTGCGAGGTAGGCATCGCTCCACTGCCGCCCAGAGGCCGCCTCGGGGGTCTGCGTGCCCAGGAGGCTGAAGACCCGGAGGGGCCGGCTATCAGCCGGCCCGCCGTTGCGCATGGGCCGGATGGTATCCGGCCCCTCCACGGCCCCCAGGTCCAGCAGCACCACGGACACGCCCTGGCCGCCGACGGTCTGGTGGCAGTGCACCGCGATCGTGTTCACGCCCCGGTGCAGGGCCGCCGCCGCCGCCGGCTTGACCGCCAGCGGATGGGCGGCGACCACATAGCCCGTCGCCTCCGCCGCCCGCACGCCGTTGAGGTAGATCTCCACGTCCTCATCGTGGTAGGTCATGGCCGCAAGCTGGTGGCCCGCCAGGTCACGGTCGAGGGTGAAGCTGCCCCGCAGCCAGATATCCGGGGTCCGCCAGACGGTCTTGACCTGGATCCCGGGCGTGCCCTGGGTGCCGAAGCCTGGGACGCCGCTCGCCCACCGGCCGGCGTCAGACGCCGGCTGCTCCCAGCCCGTCGGGGGCTTGTCGGTGGTGAACTGCCAGGCCATGTCCGCCGGGTGGAGCGGGGTCGCGCGGTCGAGGCGCTCGCGGCTGACGACCTCGGCCGCCCCGGGGCGGGACGCGCTGCGGTCGGCATGGCAGGCGATGCAGCGGCGGTCCAGCAGCGGCTGGACCTCGCGGATGAAGCTGAAGCCGCGCGGGAGGCCATAGAAGGGGCGCAGGGCCTGCGGACCGGCCGGCGTCGCCGGGCGGGAGACGACGGGAGCGGCGGGCTTGGGCTCGTGGCAGCCGACGCACGAGGCGTACTCGCCGGGCTGGAGCGTGGCCCAGGAGCGCATGGTCTGCACCGCCCGGCCACGGGCATCGAGGGCCTGGAAGTACAGCGCCGTGCGCGCCGGGGCGGTGAACCAGGCCGACCCGTCCGCCTGTACCTCGGCCTCACCGTAGACGGTCTTCACGTCCCAGGAGCCGTTGCCGACCGCGATCGGTGTGCTGGCCATGGCAGCCCCGGCGGGGCCGTTGCTGCCGTTGGCACGAATGCCGGCGGCACGGAAGTCGAGTCCCACGACTCGCAGACGCTTGATCGCGCCCCGCGCCACGCCCGACAGACCCGCCCCCGCATAGATGTCCTGCAGGAAGAACGTGCCCTGGGTCTGGCGGTAGTCTACCGCACTGGGACGGGTCGGCGGCCGGGCGCGCGGCACCAGCGCGACCGGCTGGTTGCAGGGCCGCGCCGCGTCCCAGGCCAGCAGCTCCCGCCGGCCGTCCATGTCCATCCAGTAGAGCCCGAAGTGCCCCTTGGCGAAGAGACCCTCGCGCGGCTCGCCCGCCGGGGCATAGGCGACGAGAAAGGTGTGACTGTCCACAGGGTACGGGTAGCCGAACTGCTCGCCGTCCTGGCCGTAGGCATCCACACGCACCGCCGGGGTGTCGCGCACCGGGGCGATCAACTGCACGCCCTCGTTCTCCTGCTGCCCCCGGGTGCGGTCCACGACCACCAGCTTGCCGCTCTGGTCGCTGTGGTGGCCGGTGGCGATGGCCAGGAGGCGGTCTTCGCCGGGGAGCGGCCGCGCGTGGATCAGCGTGGTGGGGAACCAGGAGTTGTTGCCATAGTACTCGGCCTGGCCGGTGCCGTCGGGGTTCATCTGGAACAGCGCCTGGGGGAAGATCTGCCCGCGGTCGTTGTAGTCCCAGCGCGTGTAGACGACCCGCCCGTCACCCAGTACCTGGGGGCAGTTCGTGTGGACCTGGTCGTAGCCCAGCCGCCGCAGGGCCCGCCCGTCGCGCCGGCAGAGGTACAGGTTGCTCACTTCCGTCCACCAGCAATCCACTATCTGCACGCAACGGGTGGAGTTGAAGAGGATCTGACCGTCGGGCAGGTACACGCCCTCATAGTCGGCAAAGCCCAGGCCCTCGGTGATCTGCCGCACCTGCCCGGTCTCCATGTCGTATTCGTAGAGATGGTAGTCATCCTCGCGGTCGGACTTCTTCCACGAGAACAGGACATGCCGCCCGTCGTAGTCCACGTCGGGGTCGCGAATGACGCCCGTGGGGGCGTCCACGAGGGTCGCCGTCTGCGCGAAGGGCCCGTCCAGCTTCAGCAGGCACAGTGCCGCGCCGGCCACGAAGTGCCGCTCTGCCTGGGCATCCGACTGCCCCTCGGTGTAGGCGTAGTGGGACCCGCCGAGGTTGTAGTGGCGGGTGTAGACGAAGGAGCGCGGCTCTCCAGAGCCGCTACCCGTGCGGGCCTGGAGGCCCGCGGTCCAGGAGAGACGCTCCTGCCGCCGGGCGGTGCAGACACGGTCGTACAGGTCGCGCCAGCGGGCGTCCGTGCCCGGCGCCCCGGCGGCGACGAGGGCCTGCAGCTCCCGCCGGAAGGCCTCTCCGGCGGCCCGGTCCTGTAGACTGGAGAGGGCGTGCTCGACGGCGGCACGCTCGGCGGCATGGCCCCGGGCCTCGGTGAAGCAGGCGCCGGGGTCAGCGCCGTCCTGTTGCAGCCAGTCACGCAGGATCTGGTCGCGCGGGGCAGCCTCGGTCCACTGCAGCACCGGCCCGGCCAAGGCCGGCGTTGTCAGCAGAGCGAGGCTGGCCATGGCCAACCAGCGTACACCACCGAACGGACGCATCCTGTGCCCTCGCATGGTCACTTGAGTCCGACGCTCTGTTGGCCGCCCGACCGGGAGATTCCTGCGCGGAAGGCGCCCCGGAAGGTGCTTGACAGATGGCGCGGAACGTACATACTATCGTACTCTACTATTACTGTCCGGGTGCCCACTACACGCACGCTTCTATCGGGGGGGCGGTGTGGTCCATCGCAGCCCAGCGGGCGCTGGATGACGAGCCGTCGCCGGTCGTCTGATCTTGCGCATCGGGAGGCGTCCGCATGAGTCGCGCTACCACGACGTCAGGTCTGCGTGCCCGGATAGTCGCGCGTCGTGTTCCTCCTGACCCATCTCGCCCTGCTGGTCCCCCCCTGCACCTGAGTCTACTGCTACTGGCGGCACTGTGCGTGGCGGTCGTGTGCTTTGGCCCCGGCACGGCCTGGGCCGATGACGCTGCCACGATCAACGCCGACGGCTCGGTCACGACCGAGGCCGTGATTCCGCCGATTCGTGAGGTCCGCAGCGGCAGCAACGGCGACTCCGGCGGCGACGGCGGTGTCGGCATCGGCGCCGACGACGGCGAGGACGGCAGCAACGCCAGCTCCATCAGCATCAACGTCGGCGGCGACACCATCTCCCAGCCCGGGGGCTGGGCCTACCCGAGCATCAGCGCCCAGGGCACCGGTGGCACCGGCGGGCACGGTGGTGACATGTACATCGGCGGCAACGCCGCCGATGGCGGTAGCGGTGGCGATGGCTCCATCATCTCGATCACCAGCGCGGCCACGATGTCGCCGACCAACACGCATGGCATCTGGGGCCAGAGCGTCGGCGGCAGGGGCGGAAGCGGCGGCGACTGCGATGTGTCCCTGGGTGGCAGCGCAGGCGATGGCGGGGCGGCCGGTAGCGGCCGCACGGTCACGATCAACAGCGCCGGCAGCATCACCACCAGCGCCGATAAGTCGAACGGCATCCTCGGGCAGAGCTTCGGCGGGAAGGGCGGTCAGGGCGGCAACAGCGGCGGCCTGTTCTACGCGGAGGCCGGCGCGGGCGCCAACAGCGGCCTCGGCGGCACAGTCAACATCACCAGCGGCGGCAGCATCCAGACCTCCGGTAGCTACTCCTATGGCATCTTCGCCCAGAGCATCGGCGGCACCGCCGGCGGCTCGGGGAGTGGCGGCGGGCTCTTCGCCTTCGGTTCGGACGGCGGCACCGGCGGCGCCGGCGGCACGGCCGAAGTCACCAATACCGGCACCATTGCCACCACCGGCGCCTACGCCCACGCGATCTTCGCCGAGAGCATCGGCGGCGGCGGCGGGAGTTCGGGCGGTGTGGGTGGTGTGCTGGCGCTCGGCGGCGACGGTGGCGGCGGCGGCAGCGGTGGTAGCGTGTCCATCACCAACAGTGGCGCCCTGAGCGCCACGGGCGCCGGCGCGCGCGGGATCTACGCTCAGAGCATCGGGGGTGGCGGCGGCGACGGCGGAGGTTCCGGCGGCCTCGTCTCCCTGGGCGGCAAGGGTTCGGGCGGCGGCAGCGGCGGCCACGTGACCGTCACGAACACTGGCGCCATCGTCTCGTCGGGCGATGCCATCTTCGCCCAGAGCGTCGGTGGCGGCGGCGGCAGCGGAGCCGGGTCGGGCGGCCTCGTGTCCATCGGCGGCTCGGGCGGCGGCAGCGGCAACGGCGGCAACGTGGAAGTCTCGAGCAGCGGCACGCTCACCGTCACCGGGGCCAACGCATCGGGCATCTTCGCCCAGAGCATTGGCGGCGGCGGCGGTGACGGGCGCGGCTCGGGCGGGCTGGTGTCCGTGGGTGGCTCGGGCGGTGGCGGCGGCAACGCTGGCAGCGTCACCGTCCACAATGAGGGGGACATCAACTCTACCTGGCACGCGATCTTCGCCCAGAGCGTGGGCGGCGGCGGCGGCAGCGGCTCCGGGTCGGGCGGCCTGGTGTCCATCGGCGGCAGCGGCAGCACCGGCGGCAATGGCGGGAGTGTCACCGTCACCAGCGTCGGCAACCTCACTACCACGCAGCTCGGATCCAGCGGCATCTATGCCCAGAGCGTCGGTGGCGGCGGCGGCAACGGGGCGGCCTCCGGCGGGGCGGTCGCGATCGGCGGCAGCGGCGGCAGCGCCGGCAATGCCGGCAACGTCTCCGTCACCAGCAGCGGCAACATCACCGCCGTCCAGCACGCCATCTTTGCCCAGAGCATCGGCGGCGGCGGCGGCGACGGCGGCTTTGCCGGCGGCCTGTTCTCCTTCGGCGGCAAGGGCTTGTCCGGTGGCAACGCTGGCGAGGTCTACGTCAGCAGCAGCGGCACCCTACAGACTTCGTCCGATGACGGCGCGGGCATCTTCGCCCAGAGCATTGGCGGCGGTGGCGGCACCGGCGGTGGCGCCGTGGCGGCCAGCGCCTACGTCTCGCTCAGCATCGGCGGCAAGGGCGGGCCCGGCGGCGACAGCAACAAGGTCACCATTGATAATGGCGCCGGCAGCATCACCACCTCGGGGGCGAACTCCCAGGGCATCTTCGCCCAGAGCGTCGGCGGCGGCGGCGGCAACGGCGGCTACAGCATCACCGTCGCGGTCGGCAACGAGGGCTCCCTGGCGGTCGCCATCGGCGGCAGCGGGGGCCAGGGCGGCGACGGCGGCGAGGTCAGCGTCGGCAACGGCAACTCGATCACCACCAGCGGGGCCAACTCACACGGCATCTTCGCCCAGAGCATCGGCGGCGGCGGCGGTTCGGGCGGCTTCAGCGTCGCGGCCAGCGGCAGCCTGGGCATCTCGGCCTCGGTCAGCGTCGGCGGCAGTGGCGGCGATGGCGGCAGCGCCAACGCCGTGACCGTCAACACCTCCGGTGATATCGCAACCGGCGGCGAGCACGCCTATGGCGTCCTGGCCCAGAGCGTGGGCGGCGGCGGCGGCGACGGCGGCTTTGCGGCGGCGGGGAGCCTCAGCCTGGGCACCGCCATACAGATTGGTGTGGGCGGCGGCGGCGGCAACGCCGGCAATGCCTCCAGCGTAAGCCTGACCAGCGGCGGCAGTGTCGCGACCAGCGGCGCTGACGCGCACGGCCTGGCCGCCCAGAGCATCGGTGGCGGCGGCGGCACGGGCGGGTTCAGCGTGGCCGGAGGCATCTCGGCCCTCGGCGCCACGGTCGGGGCCAGCGTCGGCGGCTTCGGCGGCGGCGGCGGCGCGGCGGGCAACGTGGCCCTCGGCAGCACCGGCGCGACGATCACGACCGCCGGCGAGCGCTCCATCGGCATTCTCGCCCAGAGCCTGGGCGGCGGTGGTGGTGACGGCGGCTTCAGCGTTTCGGGCGGCATCTCCAACGCCATCAGCGTCAGTCTCAGCCTCGGCGGCTTCGGCGGCAGCGCCGGCGCCGCAGGCACCGTGGATGTCACCAACTCCAGCAGCATCGGCACCCAGGGCGCCGACTCCGGCGGCATTCTCGCCCAGAGCATCGGCGGCGGCGGCGGCTCGGGTGGCTTCAGCGTAGCTGCCGGCATCTCCGCCTCGGGCGCGCAGATCGGGGCGAGCGTCGGTGGCTTCGGCGACAGCGGCGGCGACGGCTCCAGCGTGACAGTGAACACCACCGGCGTGCTGATCGAGACGCAGGGCGATCGGTCCAGTGGCGTGCTGGCCCAGAGCCTGGGTGGCGGCGGCGGCAACGGCGGCTTCAGCGTGGCCGGCGGCATCGGCAACTCCGCAGCCGTGAACCTCAGCCTCGGCGGGTTCGGCGACGGCGGCGGCGCAGGCGGCAACGTCAGCGTCACCAGCGCGGGCGATGTCAGCACGGCGGGGGCCGACTCGCATGGCCTGGCCGCCCAGAGCATCGGCGGCGGTGGCGGCAACGGCGGCTTCAGCGTGGCTGGCGCTCTGAGCAGCTCCAACGGCGTCAGCGTCAGCGTCGGCGGCTTCGGTGGCGGCGGGGGCAGCGCAGGCAGCGTCGCGGTCGCCAATACCGGGCAGACCATCCAGACCGTGGGCGACCGTTCCACCGGCATCCTGGCCCAGAGCCTGGGCGGGGGCGGCGGCAACGGCGGCTTCAGCGTGTCCGGCGCCATCGGCGGCGGCGGCGGCCTGGCTCTCAGCCTCGGCGGCTTCGGCGGCGACGCCGGCAGCGCCAGCACGGTGGATGTCAGTAACGCAGCCGACATCGGCACCTCCGGCGCGCAGTCCCATGGCATTGAGGCCCAGAGCATCGGCGGGGGCGGCGGCAACGGCGGCTTCAGCGTGGGCGGCAGCGTGGGCGGCGCGGCGCAGGTCAGCGCCAGCGTGGGCGGCTTCGGCGGCGGCGGCGGGGATGCGGCCGCGGTCACCGTGACCAACACCGGCTCCCTGCTCACCACGGTCGGCGACGGCTCGTGCGGCATCCTGGCGCAGGCCCTGGGCGGGGGCGGCGGCAACGGCGGCTTCAGCGTGGCGGCCGGGATCAGCGGCTACGCGGCCGTCAACCTCGCTGTCGGCGGCTTCGCCGGCGACGGCGGGGCGGCGGGCAATGTGAGCGTCAGCAGCACGGCAGACACGTATACGCAGGGCGCCGAGGCCCATGGCATCATGGCCCAGAGCATCGGTGGCGGCGGCGGCTCGGGCGGCTTCGCCGTCACGGGCGGGATCTCCGTCCAGGGCGCACAGGTCGGGGCCAGCGTCGGTGGCTTCGGCGGGGGCGGCGGGGACGGCCTGAGCGTCACGGTGAACAACACCGGCATGGCGCTCCAGACGATCGGCGACCGCTCGACAGGCGTCCTGGCCCAGAGCATCGGTGGGGGCGGCGGCGCGGGCGGCTTCAGCGTATCCGGTGGCATCAGCGATGTCACCTCTGTGAACCTGAGCCTCGGCGGCTTCGGCGGCACGGGCGGCAGCGGCGGGGTCGTCAGCGTCAGTAGTGCGGCGGACGTCGCGACGGGCGGGGCCGAGTCGCACGGCCTGGTCGCCCAGAGCCTGGGTGGCGGCGGCGGCGCGGGTGGCTTCAGCGTCGTGGGCGGCATCAGCGCCGAAGGCGCGACGGTCGGCATCAGCGTCGGCGGGTTCGGCGGCGACGGTGGGGCCGGCGGACAGGTCACACTCACCAACTCCGGGACGCTGCTCACGACCGCCGGGGAGCGCGCCTACGGCATTCTGGCGCAGAGCATTGGCGGCGGCGGCGGCGACGGCGGCTTCAGTGTGGCGGGCGGCATCAGCAACTCCGCCACGGTCAACCTGAGCCTCGGCGGCTTCGGCGCCAATGCCGGCATCGCCGACACGGTCTCCGTCACCAACAGTGCCGACATCGGCACCACCGGCGCCGACTCCGGCGCCATCGTCGCACAGAGCATCGGCGGGGGCGGCGGCTCGGGCGGCTTCAGCGTCACCGGCGGCATCACGGTAGGCGGGCCTAGCATCGGGGCAAGCGTGGGCGGGTTCGGTGACGGCGGCGGAGACGCCGGCGCGGTCACGGTCAACAACACCGGCGCCACCATCAGCACCCAGGGCGACCGGGCGGATGGCATCCTGGCCCAGAGCCTCGGCGGTGGCGGTGGCAATGGTGGCTTCAGCGTCGCGGCCGGCATCAGCGAGTCCGCGGCCGTGAACCTGAGCCTCGGCGGCTTCGGCGGGGGCGGCGGCAACGCCGGCACCGTGGGTGTGAGCAACGCCGCCAACATCGGTACCACCGGACATGACTCCAGCGCCGTGGTGGCCCAGAGCATCGGCGGGGGCGGCGGCAACGGCGGCTTCAGCGTCACCGGCGGCATCTCCACCAGCAGCGCGGCAGTAGGCGCCAGCGTCGGCGGCTTCGGCGCCGGCGGCGGCAACGCGGCGGCTGTGAGCGTGAGCAACACCGGCGCGATCATCAGCACCGAGGGCGACCGGGCCGACGGCATCCTGGCCCAGAGCCTCGGTGGCGGCGGCGGCAACGGCGGCTTTAGCGTGGCCGGCAGCATCAGCAACTCGGCAGCCGTGAACCTGAGCCTTGGCGGCTTCGGCGACACCGGCGGCGCCGCCGGCACCGTGGACGTCAGCAACACGGCCGACGTCGGCACACAGGGCGCCGACTCCGGCGGTCTCGTGGCGCAGAGCATCGGCGGCGGCGGTGGCAACGGCGGCTTCAGCGTGACGGGCAGCATCTCCACGAGCAGTGCGGCGGTCGGCGCCAGCGTCGGCGGCTTCGGCGGCGGCGGCGGCGACGCAGCGGCTGTGACGGTCACCAACACCGGGTCGGTCATCACCACCGCCGGCGACCGGGCCGATGGCGTACTGGCCCAGAGCCTCGGCGGCGGTGGCGGCAACGGCGGCTTCAGCGTGGCGGCCGGGATCAGCAACTCCGCGGCGGTCAACCTCAGCCTCGGCGGCTTCGGCGACGGCGGCGGCAACGCCGACACGGTGGCGGTCAGCAATACCGCCGAGGTCGGCACTCAGGGCGCCGACTCCGGCGGCCTTGTGGCGCAGAGCATCGGCGGCGGCGGCGGCAACGGCGGCTTCAGCGTCACGGGCGGCATCTCGACCAACAGCGCTGCCGTGGGGCTCAGCGTCGGCGGCTTCGGCGCCGGCGGTGGCAACGCGGCGGCCGTGACGGTAGACAACACCGGGGCTGTCATCACGACGGCCGGCGACCGCGCGGACGGCATCCTGGCTCAGAGCCTGGGTGGCGGCGGCGGCAACGGCGGCTTCAGCGTGTCGGCCGGGATCAGTAATTCGGCGGCGGTGAACCTCAGCGTGGGCGGGGCCGGCGATGGCGGCGGCAACGCGGACAGCGTGACCGTGGGCAGCCTGGCCAGCATCAGCACCCAGGGCGCCGACTCCCGTGGCATCGCGGCGCAGAGCATCGGCGGGGGCGGCGGCAACGGCGGCTTCAGCGTCGTGGGCGGCGTCTCGACCAACAGCGCCGCAGTCGGGCTGAGCGTCGGCGGCTTCGGTGGCGGCGGTGGGGCGGCAGGCGCCGTCAGCGTCACCAGCGGCGGCGTAAGCACGGCGGCCGTCGGCGACGGCAGCGGCACCACCATCTTCACCGACGGCGACCGGTCCGACGGCATCCTGGCGCAGAGCATCGGCGGGGGCGGCGGTAACGGTGGCTTCAGCATCGCGGGCAGCATCAGCAAGTCCGCTGCAGTCAACCTCAGCCTCGGCGGCTTTGGCGGGAATGCCGGCGCGTCGGGCACCGTAGACGTGACCAGTTCAACTAGCATCCACACTGCGGGCGCCGACTCCAATGGCATTCTGGCGCAGAGCATCGGCGGGGGCGGCGGCAACGGCGGCTTCAGCGTGACCGGCAGCATCTCCACCGACAGCGCGGCGGTAGGCTTGAGCATCGGCGGCTTCGGCATGGGCGGCGGCGACGGCTCGGCAGTCACCGTGACAGACACCGCGCAGTACATCCACACGCTGGGTGACCGGTCCGCGGGCATCCTGGCCCAGAGCCTCGGCGGCGGCGGCGGCAACGGCGGCTTTAGCGTCGCGGGCGGGATCGCCAAGTCCGCCGCCGTCAACCTCAGCCTCGGCGGCAGTGGCGGCGGCGGTGGCAACGGCAGCACGGTGGGTGTCAGCAGCACCTCCACGGTCATCACTGAGGGCGCCGACGCCAACGGGATCGCGGCCCAGAGCATCGGCGGGGGCGGCGGCAACGGTGGCTTCAGCGCCGTCCTGGGCATCTCCACCGACAGTTCGGCGGTCGGCCTGAGCGTCGGCGGCTTCGGGGCCGGCGGCGGCAATGGCGGGGCCGTGACCCTGGCGAGCACCGGGGACTCCGTCGTGACCTCCGGCGATCGGAGCAACGCGATACTCGCGCAGAGCGTGGGGGGCGGCGGTGGTAACGGCGGCTTCAGCGTGGCCGGCGGCATCAGCAAGTCCACCAGCGTCACCCTCGCTCTCGGCGGCTGGGGCGCGCAGGGCGGGGACGGCTCCAGTGTGACCGTCACCAGTTGCAGCAACCTGTCCACCAAGGGAGCATACGCCTACGGCATCCTCGCCGAGAGCGTGGGCGGTGGCGGCGGGGCGGGCGGGTTCAGCGTCGCTGGGGGCATCAGCACCGACGGCAACGCCATCGGCGCTTCCATCGGCGGCTTCGGCGGTGGCGGCGGTGACGCCGGATCGGTGAGTGTCACCAACACCGGCCAGGTCGTCGTCACCTCCGGCGACAACGCTGGGGGCGTGGTGGCCCAGAGCGTGGGCGGTGGTGGCGGGGCCGGCGGCTTCAGCATCGCTGGTGGGGCCAGCAAGAACCGGGCGCTCGCATTCAGTGTTGGCGGCTTCGGCGGCGAGGGCGGCGACGGTGGCGATGTGACCCTGTCCAACAGCGCGAGTGTCGCAACCTATGGCGGCGTATCGTGGGGCGTCCTGGCGCAGAGCCTCGGCGGCGGCGGCGGCATCGGCGGCTTCAGTCTCGCCGGCAGCTTCTCCAAGGAGAGCGGCGGCCTGACCGCCAGCATGGGCGGTTTCGGCGGCGCGGGCGGCGATGCCGCGACCGTGCTGCTGACCAACACCGGCCAGGTCTACACCGAAGGTGACGGCTCACACGGTGTCTTCGCCCAGAGCGTCGGTGGCGGCGGCGGCGCCGGTGGCTTCAGCGGCTCGTTCACCGGCGGCTTCGGCGACGGGACGAACCTCGCTGTCTCCGTCGGCGGCGCCGGTGGCGTGGCCGGCAACGGGGATCAGGTCACTCTCAACAACAGCGCCCTGGTCACCACGCACGGGGCGGCGGCATACGGCCTGTTCGCCCAGAGCGTGGGTGGCGGTGGCGGCGATGGCGGTGGCAGTCTGGCGGCAGCCATCGGCACGGACGAGAAGCAAGTCAACCTGTCGCTCTCCATCGGTGGCTTCGGCGCCGCGGCGGGCGATGGCGGCGCCGTGACCCTCAGCAATACGGGCGATGTCGTCACCGAGGGCGACAAGTCGCACGGGATCCTCGCCCAGAGCATCGGTGGTGGCGGCGGCACGGGCGGCTTCAGCGCCAGCGGCGCGCTGGGCAAGGGCACCAACTCCAAGGACATCTCGCTGAGCCTCGGCGGGTTCGGCGGCGCGGGCGGCAATGGCGGTACAGTGACCGTCACCAACTCCGGCCACATCCAGACCCTTGCCGGGTTCGATGGGTTCATAGACCCCGACGAGTTGGCCGAGGAGCCGTCCATTGACCCGATCGGCGCGTACAGTTACGGCGCTGTCGGCATCCTGGCGCAGAGCATCGGTGGCGGCGGCGGTAACGGTGGGTATGCCTTCGCCGGGTCGGTCGGCGGCACCGAGGCCAAGTCCATCGCGGTCAGCATGGGCGGCTGGGGTGGCGCCGGCGGCTACTCCAGCGACGTGACCGTGGTGAACGACGGCCAGATTGACACTCACGGGATCCAGTCCACCGGCATCCTGGCGCAGAGCATCGGCGGGGGCGGCGGCAACGGCGGCTCGTCCATGTCCCTGGGCGCTGGCTTCGGCGGCGGCAAGGACACCTACAATGTCAACGCGGCAGTCTCCATCGGCGGCGTCGGCGGCAGCGGCAACTACGCCGGCAATGTCTCGGTCACCAGCAACGCGGCGATCGTGACGCGCGGCGATGACTCCTACGGCATCCTGGCTCAGAGCATCGGCGGCGGCGGCGGCAACGGTGGCGACAGCTTCGCTGTCACCATCGCTCGCGGCGCGGCCAACCAGGGCCACTCGATTGACGCGAATGTCTCGGTCGGCGGTGTCGGCGGTGACGGCAACGTCGCCGGCAACGTGGACGTCACCAACACGGCGACCATCGCGACCCTCGGCAACCTGTCCGACGGCATCCGCGCCCAGAGCATCGGCGGGGGCGGCGGCAACGGCGGCGCGGCGCGGTCTCTCGCCATCCTCCTGAAGCAGGGCAGCAGCAAGCTCCAGGAAGGCGAGACGATGGGCAGCAACTGGAAGCTGCAGATGGTCATCGGCGGCAACGGCGGTACGGCGGCCGACGCCGGCGAGGTGGTCGTCAACAACTCCGGCATGATCTACACCGAGGGCGCCTGCTCCAACGGCATCTTCGCCCAGAGCGTGGGCGCCGGCGGCGGCGCCGGCGGCGACGGCATCCTCGGCACCGGCACGATGGCCGACGGCCCGTGGGCCATCGCCGGCCTGATCCTTGAGGAAGCCGGCGGCGGCGGGAACAAGATCGTCAAGACGGCCCTGGGCATGGCACGTGACCTGTCGCTGGTCGTTGGTGGTAGCCAGGGCGCCCATGGCGACGCCAAGGACGTGACTGTCACTAACAGCGGCACCATCCTGACCAAGGGGAATGCCTCGATCGGCATCCTCGCCCAGAGCGTGGGCGGCGGCGGCGGCTTGGCCCGCAGCTTCGCCCAGTCCGAAGACTCGACGGGCAAGGCGGTCATCGGCGCGACGGGCAAGTGCGGCATCGGCGGCTCGGGCGGCGCCGGAGGCGACGCAGGCGCCGTCACGGTGACCAACAGCGCCCGGATTGACACCTATGGCGACGGCGCCCACGGCATCGAGGCGCAGAGCGTCGGCGGTGGCGGCGGGATCGCAGGCAATGTGGACCGCTGTCTGGCCGATGTGTTCGGCTTCGCCGGCATCGGTCTCGGCCTGGCCATCGGCGGCGATGGCGGCGCGGGTGGCAACGGCGCGGCCGTCAGCGTCACCAGCAGCGGCGACATCGAGACCCGTGGCATTGCCGCCTGTGGCATCTACGCCCAGAGCGTGGGCGGCGGCGGTGGCGTCAGCGGCAACAACGGGTACGGCATCAACTTCAGCGGCAGCGTGGGCGCCCCGGGCGATGCCGGCGACGTGACCGTGGTGGTGGACGGCAACATCCGCACCGCCGGCCCGAACACGTTGGGTGAGGACGGCACCATTGACTACACCAAGGGCTCGCACGGCGTCTTCGCCCAGAGCGTAGCCGGCGACGGCAAGGCCGGAAATGTGACGATCTCCGTCACCGGCAACATCATCGCCGAGGGCCAGTACTCCTGCGGCATCGTCGCGCAAAGCCAGGGCCTGCAGGGGAAGGGCGACATCACCATCAACATCGCCGAAGGCGGCTCGGTATCTGGCGGCACCGGCGAGCATGTGGGCGCGATCGTCCTGATGGACGGCAACAACAACACCGTCAACAACTACGGCACCATCCGGTCGCTCAACGGGATAGACGGCATCGCGGTGCTCGGCAACCGCACCATCGCGACGGTCAACAACTGGGGCGTCATCATCGGCAACATCGAGATGAACATCGAGGCCGACACGGTCCAGGGCGACACCGGGACGGCCTCGGTCACTACCGCCGCCGTCGTGACGCAGCAGATGACCAACAACGAGGGCTGCACCATCCTGTCCGGTCAGGTCATTGACCTGAACGGCGGCCTGTTCACCAACGCCGGCCTGCTCAGCCCCGGCGGCACGGAGAAGCTGCAGGTGACGAACCTGACCGGTGACTACACGCAGACCGCGACCGGCTCGTTCGATCTGCAGGTAGACCTCTCCAACCCGGGCGGCCAGGACGCGCTGCTCACCACCGGCAAAGTCACGCTGGACGGCCAGGTGAACCTGACGCTGCTGCACCCCGGGTCCATCCAGTCCGGACACCGCGACGGGGTGCTCTTCTCGGGCAACCAGGCGATTGACGTGTCGGGCGTCGAGTTCAACCACCCGACCTCGGCGATCGTGAGCTTCGACCTGACCCCGGGCACGAACAACGTGCTGCTGGCGACCGACGTGGACTTCGCCCCCGACGGCCTGGCCCGCAACCAGGGCCAGATCGGCGACTGCTTCAATCGCATCCAGGCTCCCGGCGTGGAGACCGACATGTCTCCGATCGTGTCCGAGCTGGTGGGCATGGAGACCGTCGCCGAGGTGGCGGCAGCCTACGACCAACTCTCCCCGGCCGCCCACGACGCGGCGACGCGGGCGACGATAGACACCACGCAGAGCACCGTGGCGAACGTGCTGCAGCACCTGCAGCGGCGCCGCGAGGAAGTCCGCCGGCAGGTGGTGCCGACCGCGCTGGGCGATGGCAGCAAGCCGCAGCACGAAGCGGTGAACGCCTTCTGGGCGGACCACTACATCGAGAACGGCACGCAGGATCCGGACCCGGGTCTGCCGGGCTACAAGTTCGACCTGCAGAGCAACAGCATGGCCTACGAGCACCGGCTGTCCGGCGGCTTCACGGTCGGCGCCGCGTACATCCAGAATGCGCTCGACCTCACGGTGGACATCGGCCCGGCGAAGGCCAGCGTCAACAGCAAGCTGGGCGCGCTGTACGCCGATTACCTGGGCCGCCAGTACTACGTCGAGGGCGCCCTGGCCATCGGCTCGCACGAGTTCCAACTGATGCGCGGCATCGCGGTCGGGTCCTACGTGCGCAATGCCGAGGGTAGCCATGACGGCAGCTCCTTCTCGGGGCTGTTGACCGCCGGGCTATACCGGCGCATGGGCTCGGTCAACGTGGACCCGTACGCCTCCCTGTACTACACCTCGCTGCATGAGGACGGCTTCACCGAGACCGGCGCTGACGCCGTGAATCTGATCGTGGACAGTCGCACTTCGCAGTCCCTGGCCACCGAGCTGGGTGTCCGGGTGACGTGCGTGATCCCGTCGGGCGAGAACGTGTTCGTGCCGGAGTTGCTGCTCGCGTGGAACCATGAGTTCTGCGGCGCGGAGGACGTCTCGGCGGCCTTCGCCGGCGCGCCCACCGAGTTGTTGACCATTGACGGGCGCGAGCGCACCGACCGCTTCCGCATCGCCGCCGGCGTCACGTTCACCGGCCACAACGTATCCGTGGCGGGGCGCTACTTCGCCGAGTTCGGCAGTGGCTACGACAACCACGGTGGCCTGGCCAGTCTGCTGGTGGCCTTCTAGCAGCCGCACCACGCCGCTCAAACCTGGAGTGATGTGACTCATGACAAGGACCGCAAGAACCCTGTCGCTCGCCGCTGCCGCGCTGTGGCTGTGCGTCTGTGCGTCAGCGCAGCAACAGCCGGCTGCGCAGGGCGCCCCCGCACAGCAGCAACCCGCCCAGCGGCAGATCGTACTGACGATCATGGCCCCGCAGGTCAACAACTTCGCCCCGGGCATTGACGCGACGGTGTCGCTGACCCAGGAGCAGGCCAACCAGGTCGCCGCGGCCTATCGCGAGACCCTCGAGTCCGCCGCGGCCATCCTGGCCCAGATGGTGCTGCAGGACAGCAGCACCTCGCCCGAGCAGCGGCGCGTCGCCACCATCACGTTGCAGCAGGCGCAGTTGGCCTTCCAGGCGCGCGCCCGCGCGGTCTTCACCGATCAGCAGCGGGAGCTGATTGACAAGGTGCAGGCCGCCTTCACCAAGGTCGCCGAAGCAGTGCAGGCCGACATGAACGCCCGCATCAAGGCCAACTTCGCCGCGGAGCTGGAGCGCATTCTGACCCCCGAGCAGAAGCAGGCCATGATGAAGGCCCGCCGGGCCATCGAAGAGGCCCAGGCCAAGCAGCAGCAACAGCAGCAGCAGAAGCCGGCTACCCCGCCCGCGCAGTAGCCACTGGCCATCGTGCAGCACCTCACCGTCCGTCCCGCACCAGCGCGGGGCGGACGGGTTGCTTGCGGAGCACATTAGTTGACACCTAAACAATTGAGGACTATCATAAAGGCATGGCGACCTCTACCGACCGGCAGCTCTCCCTCGACCTGTGGCAGGCCATGCTGAACGCCTTCCTCCGCCTGCGACAGAGCATCCGCCCGATCTTTGCGGCCCATGACCTGACCGGGCCACAGTGGCGCGTGTTCCGCCTGCTGGGCGAGCAGCGCGGCCCAGGCCTGACGCCGGGACAGATCAGCGAGGCGCTGCACGTGACGCCGGGTAATATCACGGGCGTCGTGGACAATCTCGATGAGGCGGGGTTGGTGCAGCGGCTGCCTCATCCTGACGACCGACGCGCCCAGTTGATCGTGTTCACCCCGGCCGGGGAGGCGCTGTACCGCCAGGTGCGACCGGCCTTCGATAAGCGTGTTGCGGAGCTGTTTGCGTGCCTGGAGCCGGAGGAGCGACGGGCGATGATTGCGGGGCTGGAACGGCTGTTGGCCCACGCCGACCGCGTGGACCCCGACGCTGCGGACCGTCCGTGTGGGACGGGGGCGCCGCGATGATGCGGGGGATGGGCGGGCCCTGGCGCAGCCTGGGCGGCATGCAGCGCACCTTCGGCCTGCAGCGGCAGGCCGATCGTGAGGACGTGCCGCCGGTGCCGCTGACCGGCCCACTCGTGCGCCGGGTGCTGGGGCAGTTCCGGCCCTACCGCGGGTGGTGGGTCTGCATTCTGGGCTGTGTGGCGGTGGCGGCGGGCCTGGGGGTCGTGCCGCCCCTGCTGGTGCGAGGCATTCTTGACCACGCCATCCCCGGCAAAGACCCGCACCTGCTGTACCTGCTGGTCGGGGCCATGGTCGGGCTGACGGTGGTGAGCAGCCTGCTGGGCGTGCTGCAAAACTACCTGACGATGCGGGTCGGGCAGGGCCTCATGTTCGACCTGCGCAACCAGCTCTATCAGCACTTGCAGCGCCAGTCGCTGGGGTTCTACACCACGACCCGCGCCGGCGAGATCGTCTCCCGCCTCAACAACGACGTGGCGGCCGTGCAGGAGGTCGCCACCAACACCCCCGTCTCCATCGCCAGCAACCTCTTCACCCTCACCTTCACGCTGGTCGTCATCTTCTCGATGAACGCCTGGCTGGCGTTCCTGGCCATTGTCATCGTGCCGACCTTCTACCTGCCCACCCGCTACGTCGGGCGCATTCGGCGGAACCTATCGCGGCGCACGCAGGAGCAGCAGGCCGAGTTGGTGTCCTTCATGGAGGAGCGGCTGAACATCGGCGGGATGCTGCTGACCAAGCTGTTCGGGCAGGCCGAGAGCGAAGCTGACACCTTCGCCCAGCACAGCCGTGAGGTCATGGACCTGAATGTGCGCCAATCCATGGCCGGGCGCTGGCTCTTCATGTGCCTGGCCATCTTCAGCGTGCTGGGCCCGGCCGCGATCTACTGCTACGGCGGCTTGCAGGCCATCCACGGCGCCCTCACCGTCGGCACGATCATCGCCTTCGTGGCCTACCTGGCGAGCCTGTACCGTCCCGTGGGACAGTTGGCCGATGTCTACGTCTCGCTGCAGGGAGCGCTGGCAGTATTCGAGCGCATCTACGAGTACCTGGACCGGGAGCCCGAGGTAGCCGACGCCCCCGGCGCGGTCGTGCTGCCTCCCGTGCAGGGCGACATCCGCTTCGAGGATGTGAGCTTCGAGTACCCGCGCCAGGCGGCGCCCACGGTCAACGGGGAGCCCGAGGCCCCGCCCGGCGACGGCGCCGACCGGCGGGCGCTCAAGGACATCAGCCTGCACATCCGGCCCGGACAGCGCGTGGCGCTGGTGGGACCCAGCGGCGCGGGGAAGACGACGATCACGTATCTGTTGCCGCGGCTGTATGACCCCACGAGCGGCTGCATCACGCTCGACGGGCACGACCTGCGCGAAGCCACCCAGGACAGCCTGCGGGCGCAGATGGCGGCGGTGACGCAGGACACGTTCCTGTTCCACGCCAGCGTGCGCGATAACCTGATCTACGCCCGGCCGCAGGCCACGGCGGAGCAGGTCATGGCCGCCGCCCGCGCCGCCCACATCCATGACTTCGTCATGGCTCTACCCGACGGCTACGACACCATTGTGGGCGAGCGAGGTTTCCGCCTCTCGGGCGGCGAAAAGCAGCGTCTCGCCATCGCCCGGGCACTGCTGAAGGACCCGCGCATCCTGGTGCTGGATGAGGCGACGAGCAATCTGGACGCCACCAGCGAGTACCTGATCCAGCAGGCGCTGGAGACGCTGTTGCAGGGCCGCACCTCACTCATCATCGCTCACCGGCTGTCCACGATCCTGGGCGCCGACCAGATCATCGTCCTCGATGAGGGGCGGATCGTGGAGCACGGCCGGCACGCCGAGCTACTGGCGGCGGGCGGCCTGTATGCGACGTTGTACCACCAGCAGTTCGCGAAGGTCATCGCTCGCGCCGGGGGCCTTCCGGCCGCACCCGCTCCGGCTGCAGACACACCCGTTCCCTGATCACCAGGCGCACTCGCGCCACAGCGCCGGCGCTGCAGCGCCCGCCCAGAGGGTTCCTCGCCATGAAACGGCTCCTGGTCATCATCCTGCCACTGCTCATCCTTGGGTCGCTGATCGCCTGGCGCCTGACCGTCAAGCGCGGCGAGGCGGCCGCGATGGCCAAGCAGCGAGCGGCGCGTGCCGGCGCCGTGCCGCAGGTCACCGTGGCGGCGGCCGAGCTACGCGACCTGGTCGCCCGCTTTGACGCCACCGGCAGCCTCGAGGCCCCGCTGAACGTGAAGATCTCCTCGAAGGTCAGCGGGCGCATCGAGTACTTGACGGTCCACGAGGGCGACCGCGTCGGCCGCGGACAGGTGCTGGTGCGGCTGGATGGCTCGGAGGTCGAGGCCGATGTGCGGCGGGCCCAGGCGGCGGTGGCCGAAGCGAAGTACCGTCTGGCCCAGGCGCAACTGAACCAGGGGCCAACCACCGTCAACGTCGCCACGCAGATCAAGCAGCAGATGGCGGCGGTAGCCAGCGCCCGGGCCGACTATGACCAGGTGCAGCAGAACCTCACCTCGCAGATCGCCGCCGCTGAGGCCGATGTGGCCGACATCGAGGCGCGCATCGGCATCGCGGACGCCGCCATCGCCAACGCGAAGGCTGACATCAAGCGCGTCCAGGCGACCCTCAACAACGCCCACACGAAGCTGAACCGCATTCTGGACCTCTACAAGCAGGGCTTCACCGCGGCGCAGGATGTGGATGACGCCAAGGCCGAGGTGGCGGTGGAGCAGGCGACCCTGGAGGCGGCACAGGGGCAACTGCAGTCGGCCCAGGGCGCGCGCGAGTCGGTGGTGGCGCAGAAGCGCTCCGCCGAGCAGCAGGTGAAGATCGTGCGCACCAAGGGCGCCGCCGACATCGAAGCAGCCCGGCAGAAGGTGCGGCAGGCCGAGGCGGCCCTGGAGATGGCCAAGGCCAACACCGCCCAGAACCCCGCCTACCAGCAGGGCCTGGCGGCGTTGCGCGCCTCGCTGGCGGCCACCCAGGCCAGTCTGGCCGCCGCCAAAGCCCAGCGGGCCGAGACCGTGCTGACCTCCCCGCTCGACGGCTATGTCACTGGCCGCACCGCCGACCCGGGTAGCATGGCTACCCCCGGGCAGACGCTGCTGACGGTGCAGTTCTTCAAGCGCGTGTGGGTCAGCGTCTCGGCGCCGGCGGACATCAGCGCCCGCATGAGAACAGGTCAGTCCGTGGATGTGACCCTCGACACCATGCCCGGCAAGACCTTCGCCGCCACCGTGGTGCAGATCAACCCGTCAGCCGATACGGAGGCCCGGCAGTTCACCGTGCGGGCGGCGCTGGACAACCCCGACGGCAGCTTCCGCCCGGGCATGTTCGCCCATGTCTCCATCGTGACCGAGAAGGTCGTGGGGGCCGTGGCCGTCCCGCGCGAGGCGGTGCAGAATGACACCGACGGGCAGTACGTCAACGTCGTGGACGCCGAGAGCAAGGTCCATCGGCGGGCGGTCAAGACCGGCCTGGCAGATGCCACCCACGTGTCCATCACCGAGGGCCTGCAGGCGGGCGAGCAAGTCGTGACGCTGTGCGCCGTGCCGCTGAAAGAGGGCCAGACCGTCAAGTCGGGCGAGGGCGGGCGGGGAGAGGGGAGAGGCAGAGCCGGCGCGTCCGGGACATCTGAGCCTGGCGCATCCGGGGCGTCTGCGCCTACGCCTGGCGCGTCCGGGACGTCCGCGCCCACAGGCGCCCTGCCCCAACCGGTTGCGCACTGACGCCAGACACCGAGAGCCAGAGCCCCCATGAACATTGCGCGGATATCGGTCAGTCGTCCCGTCGCCATCACCATGCTGGTCGCGGCGCCCACCCTCATGGGCCTGGTGTGCCTGTTCCGCCTGCCGGTGGACCTGCTGCCCAAGGTGTCGCTGCCGACCATCGCGGTCAGCACCACCTGGCCTAATGTGGCCCCGCAGGAGATCGAGTCGCAGGTGACGCGGCCGATTGAGGAGGCGGTGTCGGCAGCGCCCAATCTGTACGAGGTCAGCTCAACCACGTCCGAGGGCAGCAGCTCGGTGCGCGTGCGCTTCCAGTGGGGGACGGACATCGGGCAGGCGGCCGTGGATGTGCTGCAACTGGTCGAGCGCGCCAAGCAGAGCTTCCCGACCGATGACACGCTGAAGACCCCTATCATCCGCAAGTTCGACCCCAACCAGTTCCCCATCATGGTCTATGGCGTGACCGGCGAGAGCGACCTGGTCAAACTGCGGACCATCTTCGAGAACCAGATCGTGCCCATCGTGGAGTCGGCCAACGGTGTGGCCTCGGCGAGCGTTACCGGTGGCGATGAGCGCGCCATCATCGTGGATGTGGACCCCGCGCGCCTGCAAGCCCACCAGCTCTCGGCCAACGACATCATCCGCCGCATCGCCCAGGAGAACATGAACCTCCCCGCGGGCATCGGCAAGCAGGGCAAGACCGAATACGTGATCCGCAGCCTGGGCTGGTTGCTGAGCCCCGACGAGCTGCGCCGCCTGCCGGTGGCGACCGTCAACGGGCAGCAGGTGACCATCGGCGAGGTTGCAGAGGTCCGCGACAGCCACGAGGAGACACGCGTCTACTCCCGCTTCAACCAGGAGCCGGCCGTGGGCCTGGTGGTCGCCAAGCAGAGCGGTGCCAACACCATCGAGACCGCGACCGAGGTCGCCAAGAAGATCGAGCGCATCAAGCAGCTCTACCCGAACCTGAGATTCGGCCTGTCCTACAACCAGGGCGAGTACATCGCCAACTCCATCAAGGACGTGAAGATCAGCGCACTCATCGGCGGCTTCCTGGCCATCATGATTCTGCTGTTCTTCCTGCGCAATGTCCGCAGCACCATCGTGGTCGGCCTCTCCATCCCCGTCGCCATCGTCTCCACCTTCACGCTGCTGTACCTGTGCGGTTTCACGCTCAACACCATGTCCCTGGGCGGGCTGGCGCTGGCGACCGGCCTGATCGTGGATGACGCGGTCGTGGTCATCGAGAACATCTTCCGCCACCTCGAGCGCGACCGCAAGGGCATCTGGGACGCGGCAGTGGACGGGACGAACGAGATCCTGTCCGCGGTGTTCGCCTCCACCTGGACGGTCATGGTCGTGTTCCTGCCGCTGGTGTTCATCAAGGGCCAGGCCGGGCAGATGTACATGCAGTTCGCGCTGGTAGTCATCTTCTCGCTCGGCATCTCCTACATGGTAGCCGCCACTCTGGTGCCGATGCTGGCGACGCGGCTGATCTCGGGCGAGGCGCACCACGAGAGCCTCAACGGCACCAGCCCGCACCTGACCCTCGGCCAGCGCATCTTCCGCACGTGGGGCCGGTGGTTCGAGGGGCTCGACGCCACCTATCGCGCCGGGCTGCAGTGGGCGATGCACCACCGTCTGTGGGTCGTGGGTGGGGCCCTGGGCATTACCCTCGCGACGATCCCCCTCATGACGCAGATCGGCCGCGAGCTGATGCCGATGGCCGACAGTGGCGACTTCACCGTCAGCATCAAGATGCCCATCGGCACCTCGCTGGAGACGACGAACCGCGTCATCAAGCAGGCCGAGAAGATCGTGTTCAGCCACCCGGACGTGGCGGCAGGCTTCGCCGCCGCCGGCACCGGGGTGCGCATGACCGGCATCGGCGGCTCACAAGCCCCCTTCCAGGGCGGGCTCAGCGTGAAGCTCAAGCGCGACCGGAAGAGCTCAACCCTCGACGTCATCCGCCAACTGCGGCGGAAGCTGTCAGTGCTGCCCGGCGTGACAGCCCGGCTGGAGCAGAACGATCTGGTCTCCATGCTGATGACCGGCGGCGGGCAGAACGTCGAGGTGAACATCTTCGGGAACGACCTGAGCGTGCTATCCCGGTTGGCCGACGACGCGATGGCGCGCATCCGCACCATCCCCGGCCTGGAGAACCTGGATGTCAACTGGGATGAGGCCATGCCCGAGATCCAGTGGCAGGTGAACCGGCAGAAGGCCAACCAACTCGGGTGCAGCTTCTCCGACATCGCCGACACGATTGACACGGCGACCAACGGCAGCATCGCCAGCTACTACCAGGAGGCCGGCTTCCAGTACCCGATCATCGTGCAAGTGCCCGAGCGCCGGCGCAAGACGGTCGAGGACATGCTCAGCCTGATCGTCACGCCCTCCGGCGGTGGGCCGGGGGTCGTGCTGAGCCAGGTCGCGACTGCCAAGTACGGCGTCGGCCCCAGCCAGATCACCCGCCTGAACCGGCAGCGGTACATCTCGGTGCGCGGCGCGCCGCAGGGCCGCTCGGCTGGTGAGGTCCAGGCTGATGTCGAGAAGGCCCTTGCCGACATGACCATGCCCAGCGGCTACTACTGGGACTGGGGCACCCACCAGAAGCAGCGCGCCGAGGAGTTCGGTGGACTGTGGCTGGCGGTGATACTGGCCATCGGCCTGATCTACATGCTGCTCGCCTCGCAGTTCGAGGCCTTCCTGCACCCCTTCACCATCCTGCTCACGGTGCCCCTGGCGGCTACCGGCGTGGCCCTGGGGCTGTTCCTGACGGGCCGCTCCTTCGGCCTGACCGCCTTCATCGGCACCCTGATGCTGGTGGGCATCGTCGTCAAGAACGGCATCCTGCTGGTGGACTACACGAACCGGCTGCGGGCGCGGGGGCTGCCGCGTGACAAGGCCCTGTTGCAGGCGGGCCCGACCCGTCTGCGGCCCATCCTCATGACCGCCTCTGCCGCCATCCTGGGGATGCTGCCCATCGCCACCGGCATTGGCGAGGGCGCCGAGGTGCAGGCCCCGATGGCCACAGCGGTCATCGGCGGGCTGGCCACCTCCACCGTGCTCACGCTGTTCGTCGTGCCGGTCGTGTACTCGCTGCTGGATGACATCGCCGGGTACCTGCAGAAGAAGCGCAACCACAGCGCGCCTGAGGCCTCGTTAGGAACTGATGACTGATGCACAAGCGATCACTTCTCGCGGCGCTGCACCTATGCGGCCTGCTCGTCTGGTCGGTCGCGGGCGCCCAGCCGACCCCGCCGGTCATGCCGAAGCTGGAGGAGGTGCAGTTGCCCCCGGCAGTGGAGTTGCCCGGCCCGGCCACGCCGTCGGCGGATACGCCTACGGCGCCAATCACGGCCGCCGAGGCCGCGGCGCTGGCCCTGCACC
Source organism: bacterium (assembly GCA_021372615.1). Classification (NCBI taxonomy): domain Bacteria; species bacterium. The sequence continues at coordinate 24,185 of JAJFUB010000110.1, forward strand.
ACCAGCCCGCCATCGCCGCCGCCACCGCTGGTGTCAGCGCCGCCCAGGGCCGGACGCTGGTGGCGCGGGCGGGTCTGAAGATGCAACTGGCGGTCACCGCCGGGCTGAACGCCTCCGAGGTGCATGGCGCCGGCTCGGGCAGCGGTGGGGCTCCGTCGAACGTCACCGCGACGGCGACCCTCCGCCAACTCGTCTACGACTACAACCACACGCGTGATCTCGTCCGCCAGGCGCAAGCGCAGGAGAGCATCGCACAGGCGGTGCTCACGACAGTGCAGGCGGACCTGGTGCTCGACGTGAAGCACGCCTTCTACACGTACCTGCAAGATGTGCGCTTGGTCGGCGTGGCCGAGACCAATGTGCGCAACCAGCAGCAGCACCTGGCGCTGGCGCAGGCCCGGCTGCAGAGCGGCCTGGGTCTGCCCTATGACGTGGTGCGCGCGCAGACCGCCGTCTCATCGGCGATCTACGGACTCACGGTGGCTCGCAACACGGCCTCGCAGTCACGGGTGGTCTTGGCGGAGCTGATCGGCCTGGATCCGCGCACGCCGCTTGTGCCTGCCGACAGCGCCGAGACCCCGCCCCTGTCCCGCACCGTGCAGGACCTCGTGGACGAGGCGACGGTCGCCCGCCCGGAGATGGCGCAGGTGAATGCCTCGCTGCTCTCGGCCCGTTGCGCGGCCGCGGCGGCGCGGACGGTCAACTCGCCGGTCGTCACCGGCAGCCTGGGCATGAGCCGCAAGGGTGACAACTTCCCGCCCGAGATTCAGCTCGTGACGCTGGGCGTGGGGGTATCGTGGAGCGCGATTGATGGCGGTGTGACGAAGGGGCGCATCCAGGAGGCGGAGGCGAACGTGCAGATCGCCGCCGCCGAGGTGGAGTCGGTACGGCTGCAGATCGTCGCGCAGGTGTCGGAGGCCTACTTGGACCTGCGCACCGCCGAGCAGCGGAGCATCACCGCGCAGGCCGAGGTCGCCAATGCGACGGAGGCTCTGCGCCTGGCCGAGGGCCGCTACCGCTCCGGCCTGGGGGTCTTCATAGACGTCCTCGATGCGCAGGCCGCGCTCGACGAGGCCAACACGGCGCTGGTGAACACGCGGTCCGAGGTGGAGCAGGCGCGGGCCGCCATGGAGCATGCCATCGGCCGGAACCTGCCGGACCAGGCTCCCGCCGCCGCCCCTGCGCCGCCAGCGGCAAGCACTACCCCGTAGCGCGGGCGGCCTCGCCCGCGCGCTAGGGCCGTCGGCCGCTCTCCAGCGCGGCCGCGATCTGCCGGCGCCGCTCCTGCAGCACCCGCGGGTCCTTCGTGAAGTGTGTGAAGTCCCGCGAGATGTCCTCCCCCACTGTCAGCAGCTTGCTTTGCGGCGCTCGCTCGCGCAGCAGGCAAAGATACTCGTAGTCCTCGATGCCGTCGCGGATGTTCTCCAGCCGCACCGATGGCCACGGCGTCCAGTCCGGCCCCGGGTAGATCAGGAAGCCATCCCCGTTGACCTTGAACTCGCGGTAGGTCGCCACCTTGGTCTGGTCCCACGGCTCGGCGGGCCAGCGCGGCTCCTCGGCTGTCGGCGGCATCATGCCATGCCAGTAGTCCGTCTCCCAGTACAGGAGGCCGGTGCAGTGGCGCTGCCAGGCCTGCCAGAAGAGCACGCGGTGGTCCACGCCGGGCTGGTCAATGAAGAAGTTGGCGTACGGGGGATGGGGACCGCAGCACACGTAGAGCCATGTCTTCTCCCCGGCTCGGCGCCGGGCGCTCAGGAAGTCCTCGTCATAGATCGAGGTGATGGCGCACCAGATCTTGATGAGGCCGACCAGCTCCTGCGGCGTGCGGTTGACATAGTACGTCTGCATGAGCCGCGCATCAGGCACGGCCTGCAGCGCCTGCCGGTACCGCGGCAGAACCTGCGCGTATTCCACCGGCTGGATCTCGTCCTTGGCGTAGACATGGCCCCACTGCAGCCAGCCCCGGTCGCGGAAGTGGCGTATCTGCTGCCCCAGGCTCTCCCGCATGTGGCGCACCTCAGACTCCGCCTCGAAGTCGTCGAGCACGACCGCGCCGCCGTCGCACTCGGCCACGATGTCATCCAGCAGGTAGCTGACGGCGCGGCTCTTCTTGCTAATGACGAACTGGAAGTCGTTGCAGGTGCGCAGGCCGGCCAGGTCCAGCTTCGCGCCGGTCGTGTTGTGGTGGTACTGTTCGACGGGAATCCGCACCTCGTGCCAGTCCGTGCCGCCGACCTTGAACGTCGTGACCCAGCGGTTCGGGAAGCAGTTGACGAAGGCGACGATCTCCTCGCCCGCGTCGGCGGGGTCGAGGGCTTTGACCCAGAAGCGGAAAGCCCGGCAGCCGCGCTCCGCCAGCAGCCTCCCGTCCATGGCGTGATCCAGCGCCGCCCACGAGTCCGTCTTGGGCCAGCTCACCCGGCCTGAGCGCCGGCCGGTGTGGGCGTCCGTGTCCACGGGCTGGCACGTGGCCCCACGGTTGACCATCCAGCCGATGTCGCCGATCCCCGCCACGGCCACGCCATCGGCCGGGAGGCGGTCCAGCACATCGCGCATGCAGTCGTCAGTGACGCTGTAGTCATACTGCACGCTGCCGTCGGGCCGCCGCACCTCCTTGACATAGGCCCGGGCGACGTGGGTCGGCGTGATACGGTAGTCGAGCAGGAAGCGGTTCCAGCGCTTCCACACCTCGGGCGGCATGTGGGTCATGTAGTCGCTGCTGCCGGTGTACCACTGGGAGAGCGTACCCGGGGCGCAGCCGAAGGGGGTGGCGAGGTGCTGGCGCCGGGGCAACTCGAAGTCGAAGACCCGCAGTTGCACGGCCATGCGCTTGTCCTGGACGCCCGCGCTGACCGTCACGGCGCCCCGGTACAGCCCCGGCCGCGTCCCTGGCGGCACGTAGGCGCGCAGCCACAGCGGCTGGACTTGCCCCGCCGCCACGGTGAACGGCTGCAGGGGCAGGATCGGGTCCGGCCAGTCGCCGACATACGCCGTCTCGTAGCCCGGCTTCGCCGTGGTGATGTAGCCGACCAGGCTGAGCTGCAGGCACTCGGGGCCCAGCGTCGCCCCGTTCGGGCCGGTGAGCGGCGAGATGCTCGCGCGGCAGCCGGTCAGTTCCTCCCCCGACAGCGACACGACGACGATCTGCCCGCTCTCGTACTCATTGCGCGCGGCCGACAGGTTCAGCTCGCGGCTGACCTCGCCGCCGAAGTCCTGGCCATCGCGCCGCACCTTGACCATCGCCGGGGCGGTGGCGAGACCGAACCGGGGCTCGGCGGCGCCGGGCTCGCGCCAGGTACTCCAAGCCCGCAGGCGCAGGCTGGCGGCGCGGAGCGCCTCGATGTCAGCAGTCAGCTGGGCCGCGACCGGCCGCACCTGTGCCCAGTCCTGCGGAGTGGCCCCTTTCGGGTCGGCCAGCAGCTTCTCCAGGCGCGCCAACGCGGCGGTGATCGCGGGCATGCGCTCCTGCACCGGCGCGGCCACTGCCGTCGGGGCGTGGGTCAGGTCCAGGCCGGCAACGGTCGCCTCGTATGCCTGGCGCACAGCCACGGTGCGGGTGCGGGCGTCCTGCTGATAGTATGGCAGCAGGTCGAGGTCCAGGCCCAGCAGCCGCCCGAAGCGGCCGGGATTGTGGAAGCCGCCGAAGGCCGCCGACCACGAGCTGGCCTGACTCGCCAGCTTGTCCCCGCGCCCCACGTTCACGCACCAGTCGCGCCCCACGGTCAGGTCCAGGGCGAAGCTGCGGATCGGGAGGGCGATCTCGACCACCCAGTGCTGCGGCGTCTGCCGCGTGGCCACCTGCCAGTCGGCGTTCCAGGAGGCATCCGTGCCGTGAGAGTCATACCGTGTGCCCAGCGGGTTGACGATGAACTGGTAGTAGTCGCCGAAGTTGCCGCGCGGGTTGACGAAGACCTCGATCTCGTCATCCGACCACACCACGCCGTCCCGCTGCTTCACGGTGGCCCGCAGCTTGTCGCCGGGCTGCTTCTCGCAGTCAAAGAGGAAGTAGAGCGTCTGGCTGTCGCACAGCGCCTTCACGCTCGTCCGGCGCTCGGGCGAGCCGGCGCCCTCGTTAAGGGCGAACCCTTCCAGCGTCGCGGCGCCGGCCCAACAGGCGTCACTGCCGTCCCCGTCAACTCGCGGCGGGGCGGCAGCACGGGGCACGTTGGCCGAGGGTGTGCCATAGAGCCGGAAGTCGTCGCACCACACCGTGCCGTTGCCGTACAGCAGCGGCACGACACAGAGGTGGTCCGCGCCCTCGGGCACGACCAAGCGATGGGTCATCAGCTTCCAGTCGAAGCTGCCCTTCACGTTCGCCATCCCCGCGCTGCCGACGATCTTGTCGGGGCCCTGACGGAGCTGCACATCGCACCCGGCGCGGTCCACGACGTTCTCGGCCTTCACCCAGAACTGCAGGACAAGTTCCTGCCCGGCAACCACGGGCACGGCGGGGTGGTGCCAGGTGCAGATGCCCGCGAAGTCGGGAGCAGTGATGCGCAGGCGGCCGCTGTACTGGCCGGAGTGATGGACGTTGGCATCGCGCAGGCTACTCACGCCGGGGGTGGCGCCGTGGGGCGGCCAGAGGCCCCAGTCGGCGGCCCGCTCCCCGTCCCCGCGCTCGAAACCCACATTGGCGAGCAGCTGCGGGGTCGCGCCGAGGTTCTCTTCGGCCCCGATCGCGACGCCCCCGCCTACCAGGAGCAGCACAGCGCACAGCAACATCAGCTTCCGCGACATCGTTCGTCACCTCCGCCGGGAGTGCAGACGCCCCGGTCCCTTCTCTTCGCCGCGGCAGTTCCCTCCGCCGCCGGGGAGAAGGGGAAGACGCCGCCGCTGCTGAACAGCCTGGCATCAGACGGCCTGCGCCGCGCAGTGGTCCGTCTCGCGGGGACCGCCGGAGCGGCAGGCCTCAGCAGAGGAGAGCCATGCGACACCAAGCGCACGTCCGGCTGCCGAGCCTGGTCTCGTGGACAGCACTCAGCCTCCTGCTCGTCGCCGCCGGCGGGGCGGCGGCGGCCAACCTGATCGCCGATGCGAGCTTCGAGGGGGCTGTGAGCGCCGGCACTCTCGCCGAAGGCTGGACCAGCGCGGGTACGCCGCCTGGCGGCGGGGCGAACTGCGTCACCGATGGCCGGGCCCACAGCGGGCGCTTCTCCCACCAACTCATCGTGCCCGACGCGGCCCCGGTGAACTGGTACCAGATCCGCCAGAGCATCCCCGGGCTGCGGCCCGGTCAGACCGTCACCCTCAGCGTGTACGTGGCCGCCGAGAACGTGCGCGATGGCGCCGGCGCCTACTGCTCGCTCAACTGCTACGCCGGGGCCGAGGAGCGCATCGGCATCTTCGACGCGCCCGTGAAGACCACCGGCACCCAGGCAGACTGGGTCCGGCAGACCGTGACGGCCACGATCCCGCCCCGCGCCAACCAGGTCGTCGTGATCCTGACGCTGCACGGCCATGGCACGGCGTGGTTTGATGATGCGCAACTGGAGGACGGCGCCCAGGCCACGCCCTACCAGACCTCGGCGGTGGATATCGAGGCGGCCCAGCGTGCGGCGGCGCAACGGCAGGAAGCCGAGGCCCTGGCCCCGAGCCTGCGCGCGCAGCCGGGCAAGCTGGGGCTGGTGGCGATCCTCAAGGACACGCTCCCCGCTGACGGTTGCGCCTCCTCGCCCGACCGCCTGGCGACCTGGCTGCGAGAGGCCGGCTATGGCGTCGTCTTCGTCACCGGCCGGCAGTTGGCGAACCCCTTCATCCTGCGCGGGCCCGCCTCCGGCGCGGGTCCCCTGCCGCCCTTTGACCTGGTGGTGCTGCCCTATGGCGGGGCCTTCCCCGCCCCGGCGGCCAAGTCCCTCAAGAGCTACCTGCGCCAGCGCGGCGCCTTCCTGTCCACGGGTGGCTATGCCTTCGACACGCTGCTGGTGGAGCACGAGGGCAAGTGGTTGCGACCCGACGACGTGCCGCTGCCTCGGGGGCCGGGGCTGCCGGTCCTGAGCCCGGGGCAGGCGGAGGACGCCGAGGCGAACTGGAGCCTCGGGTGCGATGTCGGTGGCAACAAGCCGACCCTGAAGACCGTGCCGGGGCGGCTCGCAGGGGAAACCGCGCTGGAGTTCGCCGTCGCCCCAATGCGCATCTGGGCGACAGCCACCCGCGATGTGCAGGCCCGCCTCCCGGCCCCGGAAGCCACCGGGGGCCGCCAGTGGACCGTCACCCGCTTCTGGGCTCGCGGCGATGCGAACACCCCCAAGATGGCGTTCGAGTGGGACGAGGTGGATGGCTCGCGCTGGAAGGTGAACGTGCCGCTGACCACCGAGTGGCGCGAGGTGGTGCTGACCCCGGCGGACTTCAGCTACTGGCATGACAACCCGAGCGTGGGGCGCGGCGGGGCCGGCGACACCTTCCACCCCGAGCGCGCGCGGGCCCTGCAACTGGGGCTGGCGCTGGACATCGCGGCGCGCGACGAACCGCACTCCTACCAGATCAGCCAGGTGTGCGTGCAGGCGGACCCGCTGGGTGACCTGCGCGCCCGGCCCGGCTGCCTCAACACCCGTGCGGCCCGCATCCGCGATGCCATGTGGCCCGACCCGGACCAGATCCCCGTGTTCGATCCGGCCAACCGCCTGGAGTTCGTGACCGGTGCGCGCCCCGCGCCCGATCAGTTCGTGGCGACAGGCGCCCCCTGGGCCGGGCGGTTCGCAGGCTACAGCGCGACGGCCATGATCTCCAATCAGGGCCATGGCTTCGGGCCGAACCTGTCGCGGCTCGTGCCGCTGCTGCAGGCCACCGACCGCTTCGGGCGGCACCGAGGCTACCTGGGCTCCCTCGTCTACCACTACGACGGCTTCTATCGCGGCTCGGCGGCGGCGTTCTTCGGCGTGAGCAGTGACGACCTCTTCGGCCCGGCGTACCCGCAGGCCCGGCCGCTGTTGCTGAACACGGTGGCCGCCCTGCTACGCCGCACGTACCTGCACGACACCGACACCGAGTTCTCCAGCGTTCGCCCCGGCGAGACCGTGCGCTTCCGCACACGCGCCAGCAATGACGGTCGGCAGCCCGTCGCCGCCCAGGTGCGCCTGACGGTGGACACTGCATCGGCGGCGGGGCAGACCCAGAGCCTCACGCTCCAGGCCGGCGAGACGCGGGACTTGACCTTCGAGTGGCCCGTGCCCGCACAGGGCGTGGGGGGCCTGTGCCGCTTCCACTGCGACCTGCTGATTGGCGGGCAGCCGATAGACCGCGAGCAAAACGCGGTGGTCATCTGGCCGGGCGCCACCGCGCCGGGGCTGGCGGCCGTGACGCGGCAGGGGCCGTACTTCACCCTCGGCGACCGGCCCATGTTCCTGATGGGCTCGCAGGCGTACTGGGGCCAGAACGGCTCCGTGACCGCGCGATCGCCCCTGAACTTCGAGCGCGACTTCAGCCTGATGCAGGACTACGGGCTGCATCTCTCACGCTCGTTCGTACCCTTCAAGACCGACAGCGACCGCCGCCAGAGCGATGCCATGGTGCATCTGGCGCAGCAGCACCGGGTGGTGTTCTACCATGCCCCCAACCTGAGCAACACGGCGGTCCCGGAGAAGCTGGCGGAAGAGACGGCTCTCGCCCGAACGCTGGGCAAGCGCTACCGCGGCGTGCCCTGGCTGGCGGTGGATGTGTGCAACGAGCCCAGCCTGTGGGTGACCGACGAGACACTGGTGGCGCCCTTCAACGAGTACCTGCAGCAGCGCTACCAGACGACGGCAGCCTTGCGCCAGGCGTGGGGGACGGACGAGGTCGAGCTGGGACAGGTGAAGCTGGCGCGGATCAGCGACCGCTGGGACGACCTGCGGGCTTACGACACGCACCGGTTCCTCGCACTGGTCCAGCAACGCTGGGCCGACGCCAACCGGGCCGCGGTGCGCGACGCCGACCCCACCCGCCTGGTCTCGGTGGGGCTCATGCAGAACTTCGGCGACAGCGTCCACCTGTGGGACCCGCCGGTGTGCCATGCCAACCTGGACTTCACCGACCGTCACTACTACGGCCCGCCCGTCGGCCAGCCGGCGCAACTGCAGAGCATTGACCAGCGCCTGGTGGGCAAGCCGCTCATCATGGGCGAGTGCGGCGCCAAGGACCACCCGACCTTCGCCGCCGCCGACCCATGGGGCATGGGCGACGACGACGAGCGGTACAGCCAGCGGTTTGACTACCTGGTCCACCATGCCTTCGGCCTGGGAGCGACGGCGCTGTGCAGTTGGCACTGGCGTGACCCGATCGAGGGCATCTTCCCGTGCGGGCAGGTGCGCAGCGACCGCGTGCCCCGACCCTCGGCCTCGGTCATGCGGGCGCTGGCCTTCACCCTGGGCCGCCTGCGCCCCCGGTATGAGGTGCCTGCCGTGGCCGTCGTCGTGCCCGAGACGCATCGCTTTGGCGGCTCGCGGACGGCGGTCAATGCCGCCCTGGCGCGGACGGGCGAGGTCCTGATGAGCTGCCAGGTGGACTGCGGCTTCATCAGCGAAGCGAAGCTCGGCGAGCTGCCCGCCGGGGTCAAAGCGCTGATCTACCCGGTGCCCTACTGCCCGCCGGATGAGGTCGTCGCGCAGCTCCGGTCGTTCGTCGAGCAGGGCGGGAGCCTGTACTTCTCCGGCGACATCAGCTACGACCCGAGCCGCAAGCTGACGCGCGCGGGACGGTTGGTGGAGCTGGCGGGGGTCGAGCGCACGGGGGTCGGCGACCCGAAAGCAGCGCCCTGTGCGACGGCGACCACGTTCCGGCTGCGCGGCGCGGAGGCCCTGCCCGGTGACGCTCCGGCCACGCTCTTCAAGCTCGGCCGCGGGCAGGTGGTCTTCTGCGCCGACCCGGCCGAGGTCCGCAAGGAGCAGCCGCCGTGGCTGCGCCCACTCTACCTGGACTTCCTGCGGCGAGCCGGCATCGCCCGCAACCCCGTTACGCCGAACGGCCCGGAGCTGCAGTGCTTCCGCGTGCCCCTGCAGGGCGACGGCAAGGCTTTCGTGCTCCACAACAGCGGCGACAAGCCGACGAGCGCGACCCTCACCCTTGCGGAGGGTGCGCCAGACGACAGCGTAGGCGTAGGGCTGGCGGCGCAGGGCTCGGGGCTGGTGGTCGTCGACGGACAGGGGCGCCTGACGGCGGTGGAGACGCAGGGAGTGGTCACTCGGCGCGGACGGACGGTACTAACCGCGACCGGTCACGTGATCGTCCAGAGCCTGGACGGTCGCGACCTGACCGCTGCCACGCAACTGCTGATCCTGCCCTTCCCGGGGCACGGCTCGACGCCGCCCGTCGGCGAGCAGCGCGCGTCCGTGACACTGGCCAGCTTGGTCGGCATGCGGAGCGAACTGGGGGAGTTGCAGGCGACGCAGTGGACGCGCCTGGAGGCCCTGCCGGCCGACCGGGCAGGCCGCCTTGCCTACGACGCCGAGCAGGCGCTGCAGATGATCCTGGCCGCGCGGCCAGGCGAGTTCGCGACGGCAAGCAAGACGGTGGAGCGCTTCGCCCAGGATCCCGCCGGCACCCCGTGATCGTCACGGAGCGTCAGACGTGCCAGATGTACAGGTCGCGGTTCGCGACGGGCAGCTCCACCCGGCGGCCGCCCTGTACGTGGCTCTCCGCCACCGCCATGCAGATCTCCATCGAGTGGTGGCACTGCGCGATGTGGTTGAGCGTCGGGCGCTGCTGCTCGAGGGCGTCCACCAGGTCCTCGAGGCAGTTGAGGGTGGAGCTGCGGAAGCCCACCTGCGGGTACGCCGCCTCGCGGTACGCCACCCACTTGTCGGCGTCCTTGGTCGGCTTGCGCCAGGACCAGTCAATGCCGTTGTTGGTCGCGCGGATCGAGCCCCCGCTCCCGAACACCTCGATGTCCCAGCCCCCGCCGCTGATGGCGTAGCCGGTCGCGCCGCCCGCGAAGCTCACCTCGAAGATGGCGCGCGGGTCGTTGCTGAAGCGGTTGCTGTCGAAGGTGATGTCGCCGAGGGTCAACTCCCCGCGAACGCTCGTCGCCTGCGGGTCGCCCAGGAAGTACATCATGGTGTCCACGATGTGGATGCCGCCGTGCAGCAGGTTGCCGCCCGAGTACTGCACGACGGTGTGCGGCGTGCCGATCTCGCCGCGCTCGATGAGCTGGCGGGCCCACCAGTAGCGCTCGTCAAAGCGCCGCAGCACGCCAGTGTTGAAGGCGGTGGCGCAGCGGACGATCGCGTCGCGCAGGGCGTCGGCCTCGGTCATCGAGCAGGCCATGGCCTTCTCCAAATACATCATCGGCACGCCCAGCTCCGCGACGGCGATCCCCAGCTCGGCATGGTTCTCGCCTCTGGTGCAGATGGCGACCATGTCCGGCCGCTCGTGCTCGATCATGCGACGGAAGTCGTCATAGAGTGCGGTGACGCCCCAGCGCTCGCGGAAGGCGTCGCGCTTCTCGGGGAGCAGGTCGCAGCCGCAGGCCAACTCCAGCCGGTCGCTGGCGCGGACCGAGGCGGCGATGGAGTAGGGGAGAGCAAAGGCGGGGTAGCCGACGATCTCGTCACAGATGGTGCTGCCCATGCGGCCAAGGCCAATGATGCCGACGCGGTAGGTGGACATGAGTTCTCCCTATCTGGTGCTATGGCATGCGACACAATGTAGGCTCTGGCTACGGCAGTGGCACGGTCAGCCGCTCCAGGTCCGGCGACTCGGCGACGAGGTCGCCGTTGACGTACACGCTCAAGCCCCGTGGTACGCCCGGGGGGCGTCTGCGGTCCGCACGCCGATCCCAGACGATGGTGATGCGGCGCCCCCGGTAGGGCACGTCGCGCACCGCGAACCAATCCCAGCCCGTGCACAGCGGCGCGACTTCCAGCGTGTCGTCCGACCGGGGCGTCAGGCCCGCCACGTGGCGGATCAGCAGATCGTTGAAGCTGCTTTGCAGGCAGTCGCTGGCGCCGAGGCCCTCGCCGGTGTCGCTCGCGTAGGCCTCACGCGCGAGCGGCCGGGCGAGGTCATCGGCCTCGAACTGCAGCCTGGCGTACAGCCACAGGAAGTCCATGAGCCGGCGACGGGTGAGGTGGCGCTGCTTGAGGGAGCGGATCGCGAAGGCCATGGCCTCGGCGATGAGGCTGTTGGTGTACGGCAGGGCCAGGCCGGCCAACGGGTCAGGCGAGCCGTTCGCGCTGCGGGCGGCGCAACTGACCTGCGCGACCGGGTGCTCGGTCCAGAAATGCCCCTCGTCCACCAGCAGCGCCAACGCGCGCGCGTACTGCGGGTCATCCGGCACGAGCCCGAACGCGAAGGGCGCGAAGCCGCCGACGTGGAGGGTGCGCAGGGGCTCGCCGGTGGCGGCGTCGCGGTCGTAGAAGCAGTGGTCCCACTCGTCCCACAGATGCTCGAGCAGGGCGTCGCGGCAGCGCTCGGCCAGCCCCGTGTGCCAGCGGGCATCCACCTCGCGCCCCGCGCGGGCGAGCATCTCGCCCGCGGCCTGCAGCGACGCCGCGTACATGGCGCTGTGGTCCACCGCCTCCGTCGTCGCCAGCGCGGCCTCGGCCTCCGACCCCAGCGGGCCGACGCCGCCGGACAGCAGCAGGTCGTTGTTCGGGTCGCAGCACTCCCGGACCGCCGCCAGGTGGCGCAGGGCATACTCGGCGGCCTGCGCGGTCAACTCCTCGTCGGGCCACACCTGTAGGGCCTGCCAGAAAGCCGCCGGCAGCCACTCCTTGACCGGCACGGCGGCGGGACTCCCGTCGGGCCGGGCCGTCGCAGCCGCGTCCTGACGCCGCATGAGCGCCCGCATCTCCCCGTGCGTGAAGGCCGCGTCGCGCAGCCAGCGCGCCTCTTGCAGCACCAGTGGTGCGCCGACCGGCGCCACGTCTGTGTGGTCGCCCTGCCGCGCCTCGTGGAACGCGGGGGCCGCGTCGCACACGAGGTTGTGGCGCAGTAGGAACCAGCGATACCACCACAGACGCAGGAAGCGCTCGTCGGGGCACTCGAGGGTCGGGCAGTTCCGGACGAACCACTCCTGGTATTCCTGCTGGTGCCGGGCGAGCGGGTCGGGATCGAGGGCCCAGCGCTTCATGGCCGTCTGGGCCTCGCCCTGCCGCAGGCCCACGGCGAGGGCGATGAGCAGGCTGGTGGACTCGCCGGGGTCGAGCGTGAGGTCACACACGAGCGTCTGGGGGGGCACGCCCCGGGTCGTGGGCATGGCCAGCAGCACGCGGGCGCGCTCGCCCAGGATCGGCCCGGTGCCGGCCAGCGTGTCGCGCCCGGCGCGGGTCACGTCCGGCACCGCCCCCGTCTCCGCCTCGACCCGCACGGCCAGCGGCTCGGCCGCGTGGTTGGTCAGGCTCAGGACATCGCAGACCACGTCATCCCAGGTGATGAACTTGTGCTCGACGAGTCCCAGCCCGGCTTCCTTCGTCTGACGCCGGGCGTGGCTGGGATACCACATGCACGCCGCGCGTGGGGCGGCCACGGGTTCGTTATTGACACTCAGGCGGAGGATGATCGGGTCGGGGAGCGCGGCCTCGTCCCGGTCGTGAAGCACGCAGAAGCGCCCACGCACGCCCAGGGCATTCTCCAGGCGGCGGCAGAACACGCGCGCGCCGGTCGGCCCCAGTGTGTGGCGCCGCAGGCCGCGGGTGGCCAGTAGCCGGTCCAGGTCCGGCACGCCGCTTTCGTTCGTGTGCGATGAACTCACTCTCGTCCTCAGAGGCGCGGGCAGCCCGCCCGCGCGTTAGGCTAGGCTGACTGCCTGGTGGACGCCCAACTCCGGCAGGATGAAGCCCTCGTCGGTCAGCGGCAACGCCGGTCCGTTGGGCTCCACGCGCGCGGCCGTCACAGTCTGTCGCAACGCCGGGGCCAGGCGCACCGGCAGGTCGCGCAGGAACTGCGTCTCGCCCAGGCCATGCATGTAGGGCCCAGCCCCGTACAGGTGGTTGACGAAGTGCAGCAGCAACCGTCCGGGCTGGCGGCAGAGGTTCACCTCGACCTGGTTGTACGCCCCCGCCGACACCATCGGCTCGCCCAGCAGATAGCGCACGCAGTTGCGGGCCAGCATCTCCGGCCACGGGCAGCGGTCCTCGTCGCGGTTGGCCACCGTTAGAGGCAGCACGGTGGACAGGACCAGCCCCGCGCCGAGGCGGTTGACGACGATCCCCGGCGGGCGCGGCAGGTCGTCCTCGCGCGCCCAGAAGTTCGCCACGGTCTGGATGTCGCTGGTCCGCACCTTGTCGCGGAACTGGAAGACGAGGTCGGCGACAGCCTGCGCCCCCTGCAACTCCAGCTCCACGGCCTGCTTGGCGTACAGCATCACCGGGTCACCGGTGAGGCCCGCTCCCAGCGGCTCGAGACGAGGGTCGAGGTAGAAGGCATAGGCCTGGTGGTCGCGCAACTGCCGCGCGCCGGTCAGCTCCTCGATCCACGGCTGGTGGTCACGCCAGGCGGCAGCGGGGCACTCGAAAAGCAACTTCCCACCCGCGACCACGTAGTCGCGCAGCACCGCCGTCTCGTCCGCCCTAACGGGCCGGGTCTGGGGGATGAGGATCAGCGGAGGGGGTCTGTCCCCGGTGGCGCTCGCGACGGGGTCAGCCCCCTGCGGGGCCTGCGGCCCCTCCGGGGACAGACCCCTCGGGACGTCCATGAACACATCGAACAGGAAGTGGCCTTTGCGCAGCCACTCGGCCCACTTCTCGATGCCGGTGGGGCCCAGCTCCGGGGCGAGCAGGCCCATCTCGTAGACCGGCTCGGCCGGGCGGAAGAGGTCCCGGCGCGCGTTGATCCACTGGCCCCAGTCGGCCAGGCGCCGCACGTTCGGCTCCGACAGCCGCCCGTCCGGCGCCTGGGTGATGCCCATGGTGTACGTCCCGCCGGCGATGAGTGTGGAGAGGCTCTCGAGCTTGATGAGCGTATCGGGCTTGAGCTGGTTGTGCGACCAGCAGACCTCGGAGCAACTGAGCAGCTCGAACGTCCGCCCCGAGTGCCGATGGCTCTTGCTGGTGATCGAGAGCGAGGTGGGGTTGTGGGCCTCGCCGGAGAAGAAGTCCGTCAGATCGTCGCAGATCTTGTAGCCCGGCATCCGCCGCCGCCCCGCGCCGTTGAAGGTCAGCGCGATGGGGCGGTCCTTGCTCATGAGCATCGTCTTGAGGCTCACCAGGAAGTTGCGATACGTGAGCGCGCGGAACTCATTGGCCCGCGGCGTGCCCGCGGCATCCAGCAGGTGCTCGCCGCCGGTCCACTCCGAGTACTGCCGGTGGCAGTGGTCGCAAAAGCACGTGTCGCGCTCCAACTCCTCGGTGTGCCCCGGCAGATAGAGGATGTCAATCCACACGCCCTCGACGTCGTAGTGGTCCACGACCTCCTCGAGCTGCGCGACAACGTACTCACGGTACGGGCTGTTGAGACACAGCCAGTGGTAGTGCGAGAACTGCTCGTAGTTGGGTGGGTAGATGCGGCCGGCCATGTCACGCACGCGCCACTCGGGATGCTCACTGCCCACGAGGCTGTCGAGCGTGAGCGAGTAGTACGCCATGACGTGCATACCGCGCTGGCGACAGGCCGCCACCTGTTCCCCGAAGTAGTCGCGGTCGGGCTGCTGGCGCTGCAGCTTGCTCGGGTACAGCAGGTAGCCGTCATGGTGTCCCGTCAGCAGCGTCGCCGAGCCGAAGCCGATCCTCTGCCACCATTCAGCCCACAGCTCAGCGTCGAACTGCGAGCGGTCCTTGCCCCAGGCGGGACTGATGAAGTGTGGGATCCCGCGGATGAGGTCCTCCCGCAGCCAGGGGAAGAGTCGGTCCACTTCTTCGGGGGTGCGCATGAGGTGCGAGATGTCCATGAGGGCTCCGTTGAATCGTTGAGTCGTTGAGACGCCGATCGCTGATGGGCCGGGCGGCGGCCTAATCCGCTGCCTTGCGGATCGCGGGCTCCCGCTCGCGCCTCGCCGTTTCCATTTGCTGCGGGCGAACGATCGTGTCCTGCTTGCTGCCGGTCCGGTACGGTTCGAGAACGAAGAACGCATATCTCAGGGCCCCGGCATGGAGCAGTACGCCCTTGCTCAGGTCTGCCGCTGACAGCGTGCCATCGGTGTTCTGTGAGAAGCAGCGGCCCGTCGCTGGCTCGGTCAGCGCATACTTCCCGGGCGGCGCCTGCACCGTCAGCCTGAAGAAGCACTCGCCGCGCTCCCAGAAGTTGCCCACGGCAAACAGGCGCTGGTCGTCGCGCTCGAACTCCCAGCTCTGCAGCAGCGACGCCTGCTGCCAGCGCTCGACGTCGGCCGCCGCCATGCACCCACTCTGCAGAAAGCGCGGGTCGGGCGGCGGCAGTGGCGTCACGGGCTGCACCTTGTGTCGTCTGGCCGGGCGGCCCTGCATGACGAACGGCTCGAAGCGCGCGATCTGCGTGTTGGCTGCGGCTATGGCCCGCCAATGGCGCGCATCATAGCCGCCCGGGTACAGGTACACAATCGCGCCCCGGTAGCCATCCAGGAAGTAGGTCTGCAGCTCGAAGCCGATGGCCTCGGGCTCGGTCGCGCCCTCGTAGGTGCCGTATGGGAAGGCGTACAGGTCCGGCTGCTTGTCCGCCGGGAGCCGGGAGCGCAGGAAGTCCTTCACCTGCAGCGCCGTGGCGTGACAGTTCAGGTGCAACCCCCGCACATACTCATAGGGCCCGCGCCCGAAGACATACCAGTTGTACGGCCCCCAGGCGTTGAACGCCGGCAGCTTGTCCAGGTAGTCCACTGCCGCGAACTCCCCGGCGTCACCCGACTTCTCCCAACCCGAGGTGAGTAGCCCGTAGTGCAGTTCGGGGATGAAGTGCATCTCCCGCCCGGCCTCTTTGCCGAGCGCCTGCACCGTCTCCTCGAGGGTCGCCATGAACTGCGCGTGCTGCCAGCGGCGGAACCGGCGCAGGACCTCACCGTGCTTCTCGGCCACCGTCCGCGGCCAGGTCGCCTCCACCTCCGCGGCCGGGAGCTTGCTGAAGGCCTGGAACTCCTCCTGGCAGCGACTGCAATAGCAGCCCTTCCCGACGTACATGTACGGCTCCCAGTTGCACATGAGCTGGTCGGCCTTGCGGTCCGTCACCAGCAACTGGCGCAGCATGTCGCCCACGATGGCGCTCTGGAAGTACGGCCCCCGGCGGTAGACTTCAGTCGGGCAGATGGCCCCCGCCACAGCCTTGCCCTCGATATCACGGAACGCCACGTTGTCGGGCTTCTGGCCGCCCATGGAGTAGCCATTGGCGAACGGCTGGGTGAAGCGCTCGATGCCGCGCTTCCCCAGATCGTCACCGATCGGCGAGGGCGAGCAGTGCACGCAGTTGAAGCCGACGCGCTCGTAGGTATGGCCGAACCCCGCCACGGTCTCGGGCTGCCGCGCCGACCAGATCCCGAAGGGATGGGCGCCGGTGCGGAAGAGCTTGGGCCGCTCCGCCGTGGGGAGGCTGGGCACGACCTGCAGGCTGAAGCGCTGCGCCTCGCCCCGGGTCGTCCCGTCCTCCATCCAGTACGTCGCCTCGTGCAGCTTCTCGCCCGGTGGCTCGCCCGTGCGCACGAACAGACATAGCCCGCCCCACTGGTGCCACGGATACGGGAAGTCGCTCCCACGGATGTTGCCCCGCAGCGGCGTCAGGTCGAAGCGGTGCTCAGTGCGGCCATCGGCCAGGGGCGTCTGCTCGCGCTTCACCGCCGGAGCTGTCTCCATGACCTCCACCCACGCCGGCAACTGCAGCACAAGCTGCGGCCGGTCCAGCTTGCGGTCGTCGCCGTTGCGGAAGCCGAAGATCATCGTCAGCAGGTCGCCGCTGGACAGGCAGATGCGGTTGTCGAGCATGGCTCCAGGCATCAGGCGGGCGCTCAGCCCGGTGTCCTGCTCCTGCGCCTGGTGGAGGGCTACATCATCGAACTCGACCTCGCCCACACCGGTGAGGGCGATCCGCACATCGAGCACGCGCGTGGCCTGCGGGACGGTCGTGACCAACTGTCCCGGCTTCCAGGCATTGCTCGGCTGGAACAGCGCCTGGTCGTACACGCGGGTCTGCTTGGCTTGCGCCGGGTTCTCGCTGTCATAGAACGTGATCCGCGTGTAGGCGCGGCAGTTGGGCATGTCCTGGCCGCACCAGCCGCGGTAGCGGTAGGTCAGCACTACGCGCATCGGCCGCGTCAGCGGCGGCAACACGACGCGCTGGTGGTACATGGCGCAAAACTCGTGGCCGGACGGATCGTCAGGGCTGAAGGCGGGCTGAGGAATGGCCAGACGCGCGGCATGTTGCCCGGCGAAGGCCCCCGTGTCCTGCACGCGCCACTGCAGGTGCGGCTTGACGCGCTGCTCGATCTGCGCCTGCCGGGCCGCATCGGGTACGGCCAGCCAGACATACCAGTCCGGCTGCCAGTCGGTCAGCTTCTGCGCGGCGTCGAGTTGCTCCATGCCGCCATTGCGCAGCAGGTCGGGCCCCGTCAGGGCCGTGAGGCCACAGCCGGTGAAGTCCATCGAGACGCCGCCGGGGTCGAGCACCAGCGTGTTCCCCGCGCCCACAGCCGCCCCCGCAGACAGCGCGGCCATGGCGGAGATGGCAATCGCCCACCGGCAACGGCAGACCAGGCATGGGTGGCTCATGCTGACCTCGGGGAGCGACGGATTGGTGGCAGCAGCGGCAGAGGCGTCACGCGATCCCCATCCGCTTGCGCTCGGACGAGGCCGCGGGTGCAACGTTCGTGCGCGGCGGCGCCGGGACCTGCCCGGCCGCGCGCTCATTGCGGCAGGTACGAATACAGATCCGCGTTCTTGGCGAAGAAGCGCACCTTCTTGTCGCCCTCGGTCTGCTCAGGCGCGAAGGCCGCCGCCCTCCACGTCAGCACATGCCGCACGGAGTCACCCTTGAAGGGCACGCAGTCCTGGCGCGAGCAGCCCGCCAGCACCTTGTTGTCCTTATCGAGCAGCTCGGCGACGATGTATCCGCCCGTCCTGCAGGCGGCGTTGATCACCACGCGCGGCTGCTTCATCTCCTCCCGCCGCGAGATGAGCCAGCCCTCCTGCGCCCCGGCCTGCATGGAGCAGAAGCCGTCGAGCCGCAGTGTCGCCAGGCCAATGCTCGCCTTCGCGTTCGTCGCGTTGTGCGGGCCATCCCAGCCGCCGTAGTAGAAGTAGAGCTGGTCGCCCACCTGGACCGGCGCGCGGGCCGTGTAGATCATCGCGTCATCCCACGTGCCCTCCGCCCCGCGCGGGATGAACTGCTCGCGCTGGGTCGGGCGCGTCCAGCGGATCAGGTCCCAGCTCCACGCCAGTTGCACATCCATCGTGCAGGAGCTGTCCTTCTCCACCTCGTACATGCGCTGGTCGGTGTAGCTGCCGTACTTGAACCAGCGTGAGTTGTAGATCCACGGCTGCCCCAGGTACAGCCCCTGGTAGCAGAAGACCGGCATGCCGTAGACCTGCGTCGCGTCGGGGTCGAGGTCGTCCGCGCCGAAGACCGGCGTCTCCACCGGCTTGGTCCAGTTCAGCCCGTCGGGCGAGACGGCCACACCCGCGGCCCGGCCCCGGCGGTCCCCCGTCTTCCAGGTGGCAAAGTAGCGTCTCTTGTAGGGGTCCCAGGTGAAGTTGGTCACGTCGCCGGAGCTGAACAGACCCTTCTGCGCGGTCTCCCGAACGAAGGTCCAATGCAGGCCATCGGGCGAGAAGGCCACGCGCGTGCGGCGGTACTCGACGCCATAGCAGAACAGGGCATAGCGCTGCTGCGGGTCGGGCTCCCAGGGGCGCTTGATGATCGAGGGGTTGTGGCACTTGCCGGCGCCCTTGTACAGGTCCGGGAACTCGACCTCCGCCTGCGGCGTGACGCCCAGGACGATGTTGTTGTCCTTCGAGCCGTGGAAGTCCACCAGCCCCAGCGAGGGCTTGGTCCAGTGCACGCCGTCGGCCGACTCCGCATAGCAGTTCAGGTACCCACCCTCGCCATGCACGTGGTACCACATGCGCAGCTTGCCTTCATCCCACATGACGGTGCCGTACAGGTATGGCCCGCCGAAGGTGGCGTACTGCTCCCACGGCCTATCGGCCTTGATGACGGGATTGCCGGGGTGCTTGGTGGCCTGGTGAAAGACGCGCTGCAGGCCCTGCTGCTGCTCGGTGACCATGGCATCGAGGAACAGCCGCCGCCATGGACCGGCGGGCGGGCCGGCAATGAGGTCGTCCGGTGGCGGCGCCGGTTGCGCCGAGGCAGCAACGCCGATGAGGAGCAACAGCAGGAGCACAATGAGCAGTGACTGGGGCAAGCCTCTCACCCTCTTGGCAGGAAGTGTGGCTGCCCCAGCCTATTCGTGACGCCGCGCGGACAGCCCTCCCCCGCGTGTCGCCCGTGGCGGTGGCGGTACGCCCGACACTCCTGTCGGGCGACATGACGATCCGCCCGACAGGGGTGTCGGGCGACACGACGATCCGCCCGACAGGAGTGTCGGGCGTACCAGCCTCCACCCCCGCCTTGACAGCCCCGCCCGGCCGCAATATGATAGGCGCACCATGAGCAGCAGGTTCACCTTCGTCTGGTGCTGGCGCTGGTTCGCTTAACTGAGCGGGCGCCTGATCTGCTGCTTCCCAAACTAGCCGTACCCGACACGCCACAGGCACCCGTACCCGCCTGTGGCGCTTTTGTTTGTGCCAGTCTACTTGCCATCCTGCCATAGCTTTGCAGAAAGGACCCAACTCATGTCTGCCGCCACCCCTTCTCCCGCTGGTCGCTTTGGTCGCTACGGCGGCCAGTACGTGCCCGAGACGCTCATCGCCGCGCTCGGCGAGATCGAGGCCGCCTACAACGCCTGTAAGGATACCCCAGAGTTCCGCGCGGAGTTCGCGGGGCTCTTGCAGGACTACGCCGGGCGGCCCAGCCCCCTGTACTATGCCGGGCGGCTGAGCCAGATGATCGGCTGCAAGGTCTATCTGAAGCGCGAGGACCTCAACCACACCGGCTCCCACAAGATCAACAACTGCCTGGGCCAGGCGCTGGTGGCCCGGCGGATGGGCAAGCCCCGGCTGCTGGCCGAGACGGGCGCCGGGCAGCATGGCGTGGCCACCGCCACCGTCGCCGCGCTGCTGGGGATGCAGGGCGTCGTCTACATGGGCGAGGAGGACGTGCGCCGCCAGGCCCTCAACGTCTTCCGCATGAAGCTGCTGGGTACGGAAGTCGTGCCCGTGACCAGCGGCACCCGCACGCTCAAGGACGCCATCAACGAAGCCTTCCGCGACTGGATGGAGAACGTGGACAGCACGTACTATCTGTTCGGCACGGTGGCCGGCCCGCACCCGTTCCCGACCATGGTCAAGGACTTCCAGTCCGTCATCGGCCGCGAAGTGCGCGCGCAGTGCCTGGAGAAGGAGGGGCGGCTGCCCAGCCGCGTCATCGCCTGCGTGGGCGGGGGCAGCAACTCCATGGGCCTCTTCGCCGACTTCATCCCCGACACGGAGGTCCAGCTCATCGGCGCCGAGGCGGGTGGGCGTGGCCTGCGGGTCGGCGATCACTCGGCGGCCCTGAACCTGGGCACCTTCGGCGTGCTGCACGGCTCGGCCCAGTACGTGCTGCAAGACGAGGACGGCCAGGTCGCCCCGGCCCATTCCATCGCCGCGGGTCTGGACTACCCCGGCGTGGGTCCCGAGCACTGCTACCTCAAGGACATCGGCCGCGCGCGCTATGAGATCGTGGACGACATGGAGGCGGTGCGGGCCTTCAGGATTCTCTCGGAGACAGAGGGCATCATCCCCGCCCTCGAGAGCGCGCACGCCGTCGCCCTGGCCCTGCGCCTCAAAGACGAGTTCAGCCCCGACGAGATCGTAGTGGTGAACATCTCGGGGCGAGGGGATAAGGACTGCGCGGAGGTGGCGGAGGTGTTGGAGAGGGAGGGGTTGTAAGAGCACAAGCGGCTGTCCCCGATAGAAGACGAGTGGGCGGAGAAACGACCGGGCGTGAACTACTCAGTCTCAGTAGGGAATGCCTCCCCTTTCTCGATGGCGCTCACAACCATCACGACCTCTCCGGGTAGGTCGCTCTCGCGCACTGCACGCGCTACTCTGACGGGCGCGAGCGAGATACCGTACTCAGTCTGTGACCATCCCGACAGTCGGCTGAAGACCGCTTTCCCGGACACGACACCCCATCGGCCGTCTTGGCTCTGCCACACTCTGTTGAGATAGGTGCGCACCTGTTGCATGACTGTCTTGATGTCGGGTGGCGGCTTGCCCTCCTGCCTGGCTGCCCTCGTCTGGTAAGCCCACCACGAGCTGGCTAGCGACTGGAAGCAGTCTTCTTCCATGGAGCCAACAACCTCGTCAATCTTGAGCGCTACCAGGTCCGCTAGATCGGTCCCGGCCGAGCCTTGCTCGGCGGGACGCAGCAACCTCGCGATCACCTCGGGTAGAAGCAGGTAGTTCTCGATCTCCTTCCGTCGCCACACATAGAGGTTCACCCCGTTCTGGCGAGACTCGCTGATCATCCCCCTGATCTCGTCCTCTGGCTTGAAGTCCCTGTCCAGAACGCAGTAGACGGAGACATCGGCCATGACGGTCTGCCGCAGCAGCTCTGGCCACGATACCACACTTCCCCACTGGCCCTGCCCACCTACACCGGCACCCGGAAGGGCGTCGAAGGGGGTCTCACTCCGCGGGAAAAGCGTGTTCTGGAATGACTTGAGGAGAGGCAAGTCCTGACCTTCCCAGACGAGGAACTTGCGCCTCGACCCTAACCTACTGAGCGCTATGTTGTGCATGGACCCCAACTCATAGACGGCGCCTTGAGCCTGGGTCCTATCCGCCAAGCGGGCTGACCGCGCGGCCGTGCGATTTACGCTGACGATATCAGAAGGCTCGACTTCGTCGATAATCTCCGTTGAGTGGGTGGCGATGATCGTCTGGACGTAGCGCCCCTTGAGGAGCCTGATGATCTTCCGCTGGAGGTCGGCGTGCATGTAGATGTCGGGTTCGTCAAGTACGACACTCGCAGTGCTTGGGGTGCGGACCATGAACCACAGCGTCTGCAACCACATCTGCAGACCATGCCCCATCAACGCCAGTTCGCCCGTGAAGTCGCCCACCCGGACCATGAGCTGATGAACCCATCCCTCTTGGCGATGGATGCGGCTCAGGTCATGAAGCTGAAGTCCCTTCCACGTGTCTTCGGCAAGCGTCCTCAGCCTCTCATAACCGAGCGGGAACATCGCCAACTCGTTGCGGAAGTGTGCTGGGCTCAAATGAGAACCGAGATGCCGCAGGACGGTCTCTCTCTGCAGTACCCTCTCATATCGCGCGACGGGCCCAACGCGCGGCAGAACACGCATGTCGGGAACGGCCTCGAAAGCGGAGTCCGCAGTCGAGTGTGGATGGGCAGAATCGAGCTGCGGGCACGACGCATGTACTGACAGGTCTGCGCCAAGGTAGATCGTGAACACGGCTGAGTCGAAGGATGCTGTGAGAATGGCAGGCGGGTCGCCCAGGTTGTTGAAGAGCCCATCAACTGGCACATCCACGCCCGCGAGTGACGGTCTTCTCCCCCAGCCTACCGGCAGATGCGAGAGCCATGGCGGCGCTTCTTGTCGCGGCTTGCTCCTGTACCCGCTAACCACGCGAGACACGATTGTGAGAGCCTCGACGATCGTTGACTTGCCCGCATTGTTGATGCCGGCCAGGATTGTTAGGGGCCCGAACTCCACGGCGTGGTCTCGGAAGCCTCTGTAGTTTTGCAGTCGCAGCTCCTGCAGCATCTCAAGAACCCCCAATGGCGATAGTCCCTGAGTCTACATGCCGGCAGCGGCAGGGTCAACCAGCAGTATCGAGAGGAAGGGCCCTCGGCAGGTCCCCCTCCCACCCCCCAACGAACCCTCGCCGCATGACCACCGACCCCTCCTGGTTCCGCGAAGCGCGCTATGGGATGTTCATCCACTTCGGCCTGTACTCTGTCATCGGGCGGCATGAGTGGGCCATGTGCCATGACCGCATTCCGCCCGATGAGTATCGCCGCCTGACCGCCGGCTCGTTGCTCTTCCCCAGATCGACCGACGAGTCCCAGGGCGGCGCGCCGCTCGGGCCCGACCTGGTCGGCGATGCCGTGCCAGGGCCGCACCCAACCGCAAAACGCCGTGAGATCTCCTACCACACTGACAGGAGATGACACACCAGCGACGAACTACCATCATGAGAGCTGTAGCTATCCGCCTTCCTGGGAGGTAGCTCGCCATGCGACGAGGCTTCACGCTCATCGAGTTGCTGGTGGTGATCGCCATTATCGCCATCCTGGCCGCGATTCTGTTCCCGGTCTTCGCACGGGCGAGGGAGAAGGCCAGACAGGTTAGCTGCCTGAGCAACGTTCGGCAGTTGGGCACGGCAGCCTCTTCGTACATACAGGACTACGATGGCACCTACCCCGGGTTCTACCACGCAGTCACGGTGGACCGCTATCAGAGCGCCGTCCAGGTTCTGAACCCCTACATCAAGAATCAGCAGATATGGCGGTGTCCCTCATCCAGAGTCACAGGCAATACCGGGGGCGTGAGCTGTACCTACTTCGCCAACGCCGTGGTCTTCGTGAGGTGGGTTGACGACACCACGCTGAACGACCCCGTGGCGGCAGTCCTCATGTGGGAAGGTGACGAGGCGAACGGGTACTCCTATACTCGGCCGCGCTACGTCGGCGGCGGCTATGGTGATTTTGTGAACCACGGCCACTGGGGCGCGCCTCATAGCGGCGGCGGCAACTGTGTCTATGCCGACGGCCACGCCAAGTGGCGCAAGGAGCAGGGGCACACCGCCGGCATCTTCTGCCTGACCCCGGACGACCGAAGCGAGTCGAGCCTCCACTTCCCGCGTTACTAGCGCCTCATTGCCGGCGTCACGGGTGCATGCAGCAGAGGCTCCGGAGCGGGCGTCACCGTGTCGGCAGGTCCCCCTCCCACCCCTCACGAACCCTTGCCGCATGACCCCCGACACCTCCTGGTTCCGCGAAGCGCGCTATGGGATGTTCATCCACTTCGGTCTGTACTCCGTGCTCGGGCGGCATGAGTGGGCCATGTGCCACGAGCGCATCCCCGTGGATGAGTACCGCCGCCTGACCGCCGGCTTCAGCCCCGACGCTGACTGCACCACTCAGTGGGCCAACCTCGCCGCGCAAAGCGGCATGCGGTACGTGTGCCTGACCGCCCGGCACCATGACGGCTTCTCGCTCTTCCCCACCGCCACCGACGACTACCACAGCGGCTCACTGCTGGGGCGCGATCTCGTCGGCGAGTACGTGGAGGCCTGCCGTGCGGCGGGCTTGCGCGTGGGCATCTACTACTCGGTGCTGGACTGGAGCGACCCGCGGTGTGTGGCCGGGCCGAAGGGGGACCGCGCCGGGTGGGACGCGTTCATCGGCGACTGCCGCACCGAGCTGCTGGAGCTCATGACGGGCTACGGCCCGGTGGACTACCTGTTCTACGACGGTTGCCCGCCGGTGAACACCTGGGACCCGGCGGAGGTCAATGCCCAAATCCGGCGGCGGCAGCCGGGCATTCTCATCAGCAGCCGCTGCGGGCTGCCCGAGGATGTGGACAGCGCCGAGCAGCACACCATCGCCGACCCGGGCAAGCTGTGGGAAAGCTGCATGACCGCCAACGGGAGCTGGGGCTACAACGCCGGCGACCCGGACTGGAAGACCGCGCGGCAGGTTGTGCAGACGCTGGCGATATGCGCGCACAACGGGGGGAACCTGCTCTTCAACATGGGGCCCGACGGACACGGGCGCATCCCGCCCGAGGGGCAGCGGCTGCTGGGCGAGGTAGGGCGGTGGCTCGAGCGCAACGGCGAGGCGATCTACGGCACCGACCCGCATCCGTTCGACTACCAGGACCAGCGGCTCACCACCAGCCGGGGGAACACGGCGTACTTCGCGCTGTTCCATTACCACGGGCCGGCGACGACGCTGATCAGCATCGCGAACGAAGTGCAGGGTGTGCGCGTGCTGGGGACGGGGCAGGAGGTGGCGTTCCGGCAGGAGGGCCCGCGGCTGTTCCTGGAGGGGCTGCCGGTCGCGTCGCCCGACCCGATCATGACGGTGCTGGCCGTCGAACTCGACGGCCCGCCGCGGGCGCTGCCGCACCCGTTGCTGGACCGGAGCAAGTACGAAGTGTAGGAGGTCGCGATGGCAACGCCGCGGGAGGTTCTGGAGCAGGCGGACGGCATGGAGTTGGTGGATGAGGACGGCAACAAGTCAACCATCGAGCTACTCCCGCCGCTCGCCGCGACTGAGATGGCCAAGCTCGAGGAGCGGATCGGGCCGCTGCCTGAGGACGTGCGCGAGCTACTCGAGTTCAGCCGTGGCTTCTCTGGCGTGATGGAGTCCGTGGACCTGTACGGACAGCACGACTACTTCAGCGCGCGAGAGGCGTTCCCCCATGGGCATCCCATCGCCTCCGATGGGTTCGGCAACTTCTGGGTGGTGGACGTGCGCCCCGGGGCCGCAACGTGGGACGGCATCTTCTTCGCCTGCCATGACCCGGCGGTGTTCGTGTTCCAGACGGACTCCCTGGCCGAGTTCCTGGCCGAGGTGATCCGCTTTGGCAACCCTCCCTGGGAGAGTGCGATCAACGATGTGCATGAGGACCACGCCATGCGCATCTGGCACGAGAAGTCACGAGGCCTGACCGTGGCGGACAGCCTCGCCTCGGACGACGACACGCTCGCGGAGTTCGCCGCGACGTTGGACGACACGTTCGAGATCTTCGACCTGCGCGAGGCAGGCTGCGGCGACGGCTTCGCGTGGGGGAGGTACGGACCATGCACCGTCCTCCGGCGGCACGGCATGGAGCGCCTCTTCGCCATCCAGATACCTCCCCGCAAGCCGTCGCTGTTAGGCAGGCTGTTCGGCCGTTCGGCCAAGGCGGGTGGACCTGGACCGCGACAAGCACAAGATCTGAGGTGATGCCGCCTTGCGCATCCTCGCATTCATTGCCCTTCCACTCGCGCTCGTCTCTGTCGCCCTGGCCGACATTGAGGTCGGGGGGATTGTGCTCAAGGAAGGCCCGCAGGACCTTGTGCAGGTCAAGGCCAGCGAATGGGCCTGGGGGGGCGGGGCCGAGAGCTACCCCTGCATCTCCTTTGTCCTCAAGTCCGGCCGCTTCACCTATCAGATCCGCCATGACCGCAAGTCCGGCAATGGCACCGTCGGGCTGTCGCTGCCGACCCAGTGCAACTGGTACCAGGCGGGCATGATGCACCTGCTGCTGGACGGCAAGCGGTTCGAGCTGCTGCCGGCCAACGGGGAGACCGTGCAGACCGTGTCCGGGCGCAAGGGGATGGTGCGGCTGGGGTGGGAGAACGAACAGGCGAAGCTGCAGATGACCTTCGTCCTCGTGGCGGGCGAGGACCGGCTGTTTGCGGAGATGCTGCTGGAGCCGAAGACGCCGCTGCACGAGCTCGCCGTGGACTTCCAGAACTACGTCTCCGGCTTCAACCGCGAGCCGAAGCATGTGCTGTGGACGCCGGTGCGGACGCTCGACCAACCCGGGCGGCAGGCCCTCGATGTCGGCAAGGAAAGCGCGGTGTTCTTCAGCGATGTAGCCCTCGACCCCGAGACCAACCCCGCCGCCGCCGGGCCCAGCGCCTTCGTGTTCGACGCGACGCAGGCGACCGGGGCGTTCGTCAATGTCGGCGGCTACGGCGTCAGCGGGCGGATCACATACAAGCCCGAGGCGCGGCGGCTCCGGTTCTGCCTATGGGAGTATCCCGCGCGCGGGAATGCCGAGGCGCTGGAAGCCTTCCGCGGCGCGTACCGGCAGGCCGCCGAGGAGATGATGCAGCCCGGCCTGTTTGATGTGCCGGCCGGGGAAGGGGGTGCGAGATGATACGAGCCCATCTGCTACTCCCAAGGTCAGTAGGGCAGGCGGCTCGCCTGCCCGCGCGGGCGAGGCCGCCCGCGCTACTAGCGTATGTCAGGGCACTTGCGGGCGTGGGGACACGCCCGCCCACGCGACTGCTTGTCGCTCTGCTCGTCCTCGCCCTCGGGCCGCTCGTCCAGGCCGCCGAGTTGCAGGACAACCTCTACACCGGCGTCTCCACCGAGGTCGTGACACCGCACCTCACCTGGGCCAAGCCATACGCGGGCGGGACGACGCGGGTGCTGGTGATCGCGCCCGCCTGGAGCCAGCGCGAAACGGTTGAGCTGCAGCAGCGCTTCGACTTCGACTGCCGCGCGGTCATGACCGAGACGCACATGAACCTGGCGCAGGAGGCCGGCTTCCTCGCGCCGGACAAGGTGGCCCTGCGCTTCGACCAGGGGCTGGCCTGGAAGCCGGATGTCATCGTCATCGGCGGGCTGAACTGGGGGATGCTGCTGCTGGAGCACCGGGCGGAGATCCTCCGGCAGGTCCAGGCAGGCGCGGGGCTGGTCTACGTCGGCCCGCCCAAGAACGACGAACTGGCGCAGCTCTTCAGCCGCGGCGTCGAGGACCGCGGCGTGACCATCGCCGCCGGTCTGCCATGGGACCTGCTGACTGCCTTCCGTGAGCGCCGGATCGCCGACGTCATCCAGAGCGGCACGTTCGGCCAGGGCCGCTGGGTGGCGCTGCGCTACCAGACCAACTCGACCAACCAGTCGCTGACGCCGAGCCTGTGGCCGTGGCCCGCGCCCTGGGAATACGAGCCGTACATCGCGCTCGTCGGGCGCGCGGTGCTGTGCGCGGCGAAGCGCGAGCCCGCGTCGGTGCTGTCGCCGCCGCTGCAGGACGCCTTCGCCCAGGCCGATCTGCCCGCCACGCTGGTCGTGCCGGTGAAGCTGCCGGCAGACCGGCCGACGCGTGTGACCGGCTCCGTGCTGCGCGTGCCCAATGGGCCGTCGCAGCCGCTCGCACCCGCCGCCGTGGCGGAGGGGCAGGCACGACTGTCCCTGCCGGTGCTGCCCGATGGGCGCTACGTGGCACACCTCGTGGCTGCAGATGCGCAGGGCCGGGCGCTCGACTGGGGCAGCTTCCCCTTCACGGTGTCGGCCCCGCGCCAGGGTGTGCTGCACCTGCCGCAAGCCGCGTACGACGCGGGCGACACCATCAGCGGCGAGGTGACGCTGATCGCGCCGCTGGCGCCGGGGCAGTGGCTCCGCGTGCGGCTGTGGGACAACCACGGGCGCCTGCTGGGCGAGCAGCGGGGCGTGGCCGGGCAGGAGCTGAAGTTCAGCTTCCCCAACGTGCGGCCCCTCGGCACGTCCCTGGTGCGCCTGGAAGCGTCGGTCCTGGATCCGCGCGGCGCAGTGCGGACGAGCGCCGCGACCTTGCCGGTGCGCTACCGACAGCGCCCGGACTTCCACCTCGCCTGCTGGGAGGAGTCGGAGGTGGACTACATCTCCGGCCTGTGGTACCGGCGCTTCCGCGAGCTGGGGATGGATGCGATCTTCTACCGGGGCGACCGCAGCAACCGTGAGGCCGCCGCGCGGATGATCGCCGAGGCGGACCTCTTCGGCGCCTCGGCCTTTGCGGGGTACTACCCGAAGACCGAGCAGAGCGACCTGGGGCCGGTGCACAACCCGTGCCTACATGACCCGGCCTACCAGCAGGCCAGCCGCGAGGCAGCGGACAAGTCGCGGCCCTTCGCGCTCTGCGACAACCTGTTCTACCCCTCCGGCAGCGACGCCGGGATGCGCGGCAACTGCTTCTCACACCAGACGCTGGCGGCGTTCCGGCAGTGGCTGCAGGGGCGCTACAAGAGTCTGGAGGAGCTGAATGCGGCGTGGGGGACGACGTTTGGGAGTTGGGGGGCAGTGGTGCCCGACAGCCTCGACAGGGCGAAGGCGCGACTCGCGAACGGCGTCCTACCCCCTACCCCCTCCTTACAGGGAGGGGGATTCGCGTCGTGGGTGGAGCATACGCGCTTCATGGAGCAGAGCTACCGCGAGCATCTGCAGGATGTCACGCGGGAGATCAGGAGCTTCGACCCGCCGGCGCTGGTGGGCGAGGACGGCTATGGGCGGCTGAACTCGACCGACGGGGCCGACTGGTGGAACCTGCTGCACGACTGGGGCTTCGTCAACCTGTATACCTATCAGGACCCACCGCAGATGGAGATCGTGCGGTCGCTGGCGCAGAGCTGCCCGAACCTGAAGCTGCGCAGCCTGTACTGGGGGTCGTACGACGGGCAGTTCGGCAACCAGCGGTTCATGCGCTGGCTGCCCTGGTATGCCCTGCTGCATGACTACAACGGGCTGTTCTGGTGGATCGCCAACGGCAAGGCGACCTACGGCTCCGCGCCGGGGATCGCCGGGCCGGACTTCCGCCTCACGCGCACCTATGCCACGAGTCTGAACGAGGTCCAGGACATCCGGCGGGGCCTCGCCGAGCTGATCCAGCCCGCGCAGCGCCACCATGACGGCGTGGCGATCTTCTATGACCAGACGGCCGTCCATGCCGTCACGGCCTACAAGCACCCCTCGGCGCTGGTCAACGCCTACACGGTGTTCCAGGGCCTGCTGGAGGACCTGGGGCTGCAGTACGACTACGTCGCGGGGGCACAGGTGGAGCAGGGCCTGCTCGGCCGGCAGGGCTACCGGGTGCTCGTGATGGCCCAGGCGCTGGCCCTGTCGGAGGGGGCGGCCAAGCAGATCCGCGACTTCGTCAACCAGGGCGGCCTGGTCATCGCCGACGTGCTGCCGGGCCAGTACGACGCGCTGCTGCGGCCGGCGTTCGGCGGGTCGCTGCTGGCTGACCTGTTCGGGAAGCCCGGCGAGGTCAAGCACACCGGCACCGGAATGACCGTCGTGATGAATGCCTTCCCGAGCGACTATCCGCGTCGCCGCAATGAGGACGTGGGCAAGCAGGCGCGCGCGCAACTGCAGGCGTGGCTAGAGCCGCTGCACCTCGCGCCGTTGGCCCGCTTCAGTAGCGACAACGGGGACATCGCGCCGGGGGTCGAGGTGGTGACATACACCCACCGCGGCACGAGCTTCGTCGGCGTCATCAACGACACCGGCAAGCCCGTGAGCGGTCGCCTGAAGGCCGGCGGGCAGGCCTGCGTGACCGATGTGCGGACGCGCCGGTACCTGGGGGAGGTCGCGGACTGGCCGGTCACGCTGGAGCCGGGCGAGACGAAGCTGTTCGCCCTGTGTCCGTACGAGGTGACCGGCCTGATCCTCAAGCCCGAGCGGGCCGGTGTCGTCGCGGGTCAGACGTGGCAGGCGCGCGTGCAGGCCGTCCCCAGCCGGGGCCGGGCCAACGCCGCCCACAGCTTCGTGACCGAGGTCCTCGACCCGGCGGGGCAGCCGCACCCGCTCTACGCCCAGGCCCTCACCGCCGGCGGCGAGGCGGCGGCGACGCTCAGCATCCCCTTCGCCCTCAACGACGCGCCCGGTCAGTGGCGTGTGCGCGTGACAGAGACCATCAGCGGCCGAGCCGCCGACGCGGCGGTCACGGTCACGGCGCCGCCGCGCCCGTAGCGGGCAGGGCGCTCATCGGGTCAGTCATCAGGGCCTCATCGGCGACGAGGGCCTCGGTGCGCTGCGACAGGTCCGCCGTGGGATAGCCCAGCAGCGTGTTGGCCCGTTCGACGACCGCGCGCCACCTGTGCATGTCGGCACTGATCGCGGCGGCCTCGGTCGCCCCGCCCGCTCGCCCGGACGGGCTGAGCCGGACTTCGCGCAGGAACACGAACATCTCGCGGTAGGCGTTGCGCTCGTCAGGAGCCTTGTAGAGCAGGCGCGGATCGTCGCCCGCCACCGCGTAGGCCCAGCGGATGTGCTCGGCCTCGTGCACCAACGCCGCGGCGACCTTCCATGGCGGCCGCGGCTGCCCGGTGATCGGGTCGCGCGCGGTCAGGAACACCGTGCCCGACCACACCTCCGCAGCGCCCTCGCACTTGAGGGGTAGGTCGGGGCTGAGGAACGCCGGGTCCTCGACGATCACCACACGTCGCACCCAGCGGCTCACGAAGCCTGCGTACGAGCCCTCCCCCGTCTTCACTGCGCGCAGCAGCCGACGCACGGCCGGGTCTACCATACCCGGTGACAGCAGCCGCACACCTAGCACGGGTTGCTCTCTGGTCGCGTGGCGCGCCGCTGGTGGCACTGCCGCCTTGCCCAGGCCGACTGCCCGCCGCACCTCCCCCGCCGACAGCCGCGCCCGGCGCGCGGCCATGCCCAGCTCCCACAGCCGCTGCAGCACGGGCAGGACTGGAGCGTTCGCCTCCGACAGCTCCGCGAACGCGGCCGCATACGTCTTCAGGAACGCCTGGCGCTTCGGGGCGTCCGCAGCCACCGCCCCGCGATCCACGACCGCAATGAGCGCCTCGGTGGCCTGCAGTTCGTCGGGATGGAGCCACTGCCAGCGGGGCACGGCGGGCCGGGAGGGCGCCGGCTGCGTCGTCGTCGGCGGCGGAGCGGGCCGGCAACCGACCAGCAGCAACAGCACGCCCGAGGCCGGCCACAGCGGCCACCTCGGACGTGAAGGGGTGCGCACAACCCTGGCCCGGCGCACCCGCGGGCGGTTCACCGGCGATGGTTGGGTGATGGTTAGTTCAGGTCCCAGAAGTGATTGGTGTGGTCTATCGCGCCGCTCTCCTTGACCCACTTGGCGTGACCGTCCACAAAGCCGAAGTTGCCGCCGCCGTTGTGGCGCCAGTCAATGTTGTCGTCGCCGGGCGCCGGGGTTGTGGTGCACAGGGCCGCGGTGGTTGTGATCCCACAGCAGTACGGGGCGCGGACGTAGCCGCGCGTCGCGTCGGCATACCAGATGGTCTCCGCCGGCGACTGTACCTGGCCGATGGTGATCGTCGTGGCGCGGTTGCCGAGGTACTGCAGGTTGTGGCCGTACGCGTTTCCGTCAGCGCCGATGGCGGCCTTGTAGGTGGCGCTGGGACAGGTGAAGATCTGCAGGTTCTTGACGTACGGGTAGATCTTGGAGGCATAGCAGGTCTGATCGGCCCGGTTCCCCCAGCCGCAGCCGTGCGCCGGGAAGCGCTCATCGTAGTCCTGACAGTAGGCCACACCCCCGAGGGCAATCTGCTTGACGTTGCTCAGACAGCTGGTCTGGCGCGCCTTCTCGCGCGCTTTGGCGAACACCGGGAACAGGATCGCCGCCAGGATGGCGATGATCGCGATGACGACCAAAAGCTCAATCAGCGTGAACCCACGGTATCTCACGGGCTGCCTCCCTATGTCGAGCTGTTGTACGCGCCGCTGTCGTCACACTCCTCGTTGGGGCTATTCGACCGCTTGCGTACGACTTCCTGCCGAGACTTCCCACAGAGTTCCTAGGGCGTACTCAGCCGGCCTGCTCGCTGCTCCTGCAAGGGGTGCCCGCGGAATCAAGTAGGGCAGGCGGAATCGCCTGCCCTACTCGGGTTGCGTCTCATCTGCGTCGCGTCAGACTACTCAGACCGAGGACCCTTCCGCCGCCACAGCCGCGCCACGGCCCGCACGAGCCAGGCGATGCCGGTCACGATCCACGTGACCAGGGCGACGAACGGTCACCCGTAGCTGGGCTGGTCGAGACGGCAACTGGGGCCGGAGGGTTCCGGCTGTCTGTCGTCGTGCGGGTCGTAGCTCATTGGTCTCGCAGCAGGCTGGCCAGGTCGAACCCGTCGGCGAGGGGGTCGCGGAAGAGCACGCCCTCAATGGTGCGGCCGTCGTGGCAGTCCTCACTCAGGACGATGGGAACATGGTTGCATTTCGCTGTGGCCCAGATCAGGCCATCATAGTACGCGAACTGGTGCTCCATCGTGCCGCGGATGGCCTCCATGACCGTGTCGGAGTCTACCGCGCAGACATGCCAGTGCGCGACATAGTAGCGCACCCGGCGCACGATGTGCTCGTGCGATAGCCGTGGCTCCAGCCGTCGCAGACCCACAAAGAACTCTCCGAGGATCTGGGCGCTCACGAGCCCCCGCCTGCCCTGACTAAGCGCCCTGACCACCTCCAGTGCGCGGCGGCCCTTGCTCACCTGCGCCGGGTCATACTGGTACAGTAGGACGTTTGTGTCCACCAGGCAGCTTGGATAGGCGCTCCCCATAGAGGTCCTCCCGCCTCCAGGCGTGCCGACGCTGCGGCACTCTGATGCTCAGGCGCTCCCGGATGAAAGCCTCCTCCGCAGCCCACGCCTCATCAGGGGCGAGCCCATCTCCGGACTCCGCGAGCGCGGCCGCCAGGCCCTGGCGAATGATGTCGGCCTCGGACCGGCCCTCGCGCAGCGCGCGCCGCTTCAGTCGCTCTTCGAGTTCCTGCGTGATGTAGACCTGCTTGCGGACCATGCGTGTGGTGGTCATGGTTGCTCTCATTCGTGATGTATACATCGCAGTATACATCACTATGCCCCGCCGCACAAGACCCGCCTACAGCCACTTTCTCCCCTTCGCGTCCGGCGTGCAGTACGCGCTCAACACCTTGTTGATCGCTGCAGCGATGTGCTTGCAGTCGCTGGCACTGTACCACTGGTTGAGGCCCACGCTGATCATGCGGTCGAACAGGTCGTCGGCCACCGGGCACTGGCCCTTCTTGTACTCCGCCTTGCCGCCGGCCTTCAGGTAGCGCTCGCACCCAAACGGGCAGTTGTCCTTCCCGGTCGCGCCCTGCTGGAGCACCAGCGGGAACATGCAGTGGTAGATGTGCCAGTCCGGCGGGGCGGCGTCGCCGCGCATCCCGCAGCCCACGCCTTCGGCGTTCAGCGCGGTCACGATCTTGCGACCCAGCTCGATGCTCTCGGGGAAGAACCTGAGTGTGTAGCCGACCTCGCCGTCGGGGTCGTTGAGCCGCTGCGGAGTGATCTCGGCAAAGGTCTGCAGTTGCCCCAGGATGCGCATCTTCACACTGTGGAAGCGCTTGAACAGGGCCGGCATCTTCTTGAGCTGCACGGCGTCAATGGCGGCCTCCAGCTCGGACATGCGGTAGTTGGTGCCGACAAACAGCTCACCGGGGTAGCGCTCCGGGGCGAAGCGCACCGGGCGCGTGAGGCCGCCGCCCTCGGCCAGGATGCAGGCCGCGTCGTACAGCTTCTCCTTGTCGGTCACGAGCATCCCGCCCTCGCCGCCGCCGACGATCTTGTACGAGGAGATGCTGAAGATTCCCAGGTCGCCCCAGGTGCCCACATACTTGCCCTTGACCTGCCCGCCGCACGACTGCGCGCAGTCCTCGACGACCGGAATCTTGTGCTTCTTCGCGACCTTCATGATCGCGTCCATCTTCGCGACACTGCCCATGACATGGGTGGGGGCGATGCAGGCGGTGCGCTTGTTGATGAGCGCCTCGATCTTGGTCGGGTCCATGTGCAGCGACTCATCCACATCGCAGAACACCGGCACACCCTTGGCCATGACAACCGCCGCGGCGGTGGCGTAGAAGCCGATGGCGCTGCAGATGACCTCCGTGCCGGGCTTGACGCCGGCAGCCACGAAGGCGGCATGCAGGGCCGCGGTGCCCGAGCTGGTGGGCAGAGCGTACTTGACGCCGAAGGCCTCACGGGCCACGCGCGCGAAGGCCTGGTTGCAGGTCTCCTTCATGCTCGAGTAGTAGTTGGCGAGATACGGCCCGCCGGCGAAGTCCTCGTCGGAGAGGGCATCACTCACGCGCTGGACGGCCTCAGGCGGCAGGGCGAACCGCTCGATGACGGCCATGAGTTCGGCCTTGGCGATCTTGGGCTTGCCCTTGCCCTGGATGGTGGTCACGGCCTTGAGCCCGCCTTCGAGGGCGAGCTTTTGCTGCTGGCGTTCTTGCTTGGACACTGGGGTGACCTCTCTCGCTAGGAGCGGCAGGATGCGCGGTCAGATGACCCGTGTTGGTAAGGCCTGGACTGCGTGGGCCCTTGTCTACTGTTCAGACCCCGGCATGATAGATCAGGGGACGGTAGCGCGGGGGCGGGACGGGCCTGCCGGCTTGCTGCGCGGCCCGCAGCCAGGCGGCCTTGGCCCTCTCGACCTCGGCCAGGGCCTGCTCCGGGGTCTCCCCGAAGGCGGAGCAGTGCTCCAAGTCGGGGATGTCGGCGATATACCCGCCGTCCTCTTCGCTATAGAAGATGTTGATGTGATAATGCGTCATTTGTCGTCCTCCAGAACCAGCCTGTAGCGCTCCACGAGCTTCAGGAACTGCCGAATCTGGTAGGGCTTGGCCTGCCCCTTGACCTCCTGCAGGTTCACCATCTCCGGGACGGAAGGGTGTCTGAGGATGTGATGGCTGCCGCTGACCCGCGCCACGTGGAACCCAAACTCTTCCACCAATCGTATCATATCCGCAAAGGCCACATTGTTCAACGCGCCTGAGGCCAGCCGTCCGAGCAGTTTCTCGGGGTTCATAGAGCGACCTCCGTCAGGCCCGGGTGGAACCGGGGCTTCCCCTTGCCCTGGATAGTGGTGACCGCCTTCAGGCCGCCCTCGAGAGCGAGCTTCTGCTGTTGGCGTTATTGTCTGGGCATGGGTGGGTGCTTCTCTCCTGGACTGCACTGGGCCTCGTGGTTGGTGAGCCGCCGCTACGCGCCCCTCAGCTTCTCCGCCAGCTCCGCCATCTGCCCCATGTAGTCGGGGATCGGCAGGTTCTGCGGGCACTTCTCGACACACGTGCCACAGCCAAGGCACTTGGCCGGGTCGGGGGCGCCGTCGGTTCCCATCTTCCTGACTTCATCCAGCCCGCTCTGCACACCGAAGACCTCGGCGAGCTGGTAGTGGCCGACCATCTGCCACACCGGCAGCTTCTCGGGGCACGAGCCGGCGCAGTAGCGGCAGCCTGAGCACAGCGGCTGGCCGCCGCTGAACTCCACGAAGGCCTCGACGAACCGCGCGCGCTGCTCGGCGGTCATCGTGTTGGCCGCGTCGGCGAAGCTCGCGTTCTGGTCCATCTGCGCGATCTCGTTCATCCCGGAGATGACCGTGGTGACCGACGGGCTGCCCCACAGGAAGCGCAGGGCGATCTCCTGCACCGGCATTCCCGCCATCTCGGGCAGGGCGCGCGCGAAGACGGCCGACTGGCCCACCAGGAGCCCGCCGCGCAGTGGGCCCATGATGACACAGCCCGCGCCGTGCTCATGCGCGTAGTCCAGCATCCGCTCGGGCGCGCGGTCGTTGAAGTTGTAGTACGCGGTCACGATCCTGAAGTCCGGCACCTGCTGCAGCCAGCCGATGACCTCGTCCGGCAGCGGGTTGTGGGTCGTGAAGCCCAGGTGCTTGACGAGGCCCTGGTCGCGGGCTTCGCGCATGGCCTGCAGCGGCGTATCCGGGCCGGGGCGGCAGGCGGCGTCGAAGTGGTCGGGCGCGCTCATGTCCCAGAACTGGAAGAAGTCGAGCTGCTCGACACCCAGGCGCCCCAGCGCCCCCTCGATGGCCTGCCACATGCCGTCGCGGGTGTTGATGCTCAGGGCGCGGTCGCGCTTCTCCTCACCATGACGGGGCTGGGCCTTGCCCGACAGCACCATCTGCTCGCGCGGCACGCCCCGGATGGCCTCGCCGACATACGCCTCGGCGCAGTCGTCGGGGCCCTTGTAGCCGTAGGCCGTGCCGCAGTCGAAATAGTTGATGCCCAGCGACAGGCCGTGCCGCACCATCTCGATGGCGTTCTCACGGCCCTTGTAACGCATGGTCCCGTGTCCGAGCACCGAGACCTTGATACCGGTGTCACCCACTTCGCGATACTGCATATCTACCTCCGTTTTGCATGCGCAGTAGCGCGGGCGGCCTCGCCCGCGCT
>JAJFUB010000111.1 GCA_021372615.1 bacterium
CCCCCCCCCCCGCCACCCACGACCTACTTCCCGTTGGTGCGCTGACCGAGGGAGAGAACCATGACTGACTTCGCACTACTGGCCGTTGTCACGCGCGGGGAGGTGAACGAGAGCCACCACCTCGGTGACCTCGTCATCGCCAACACGGAGGGGCAGGTGCTGCTGTCCAGCGGCAACCCGGAGCGCGTGGCCTACTTCCGTTCCGCTCAAAAGCCCCTCAGCGCCCTGGCGGTCGTGCAGACCGGCGCCGCTGACCGCTTTGGCCTGACGGAGACGGAGTTGTCCATCTGCTGCGCCTCGCACAGCGGCTCGCGCATGCATGTGGAGACCGTGCAGGGCATCCTGGACAAGCTGGGCCTCGACGGGACCGCGCTGCAGTGTGGGGTGCACGACCCGGGCGATGCCGAGGAGCGCCGGCGACTGGTGCGCGAGGGCCAGGCGCCCTCGCCGCTGCACAACAACTGCTCGGGCAAGCACGCCGGGATGCTGGCCAGCACGCTGGCGCTGGGGGCGCCCGTGGCGACCTACCTGGAGCGCGCTCATCCCCTGCAGCGCCTCATCTCGCGCAACGTCGCGATCATGACGGGTGTGCCGGAGGACGGCCTTCGGTATGGCGTGGACGGCTGTGGCGCGCCGGTCATCGCCGTGTCGGTCCTGGCGATGGCGACCTCCTACGCCCGGCTGGCCAACCCCGACGCTCTGCCCGATGACCTGCGCGCCGCCGCGACACGGATCATGGCGGCGACCGCCCTCGCGCCCGACATGGTGTCGGCCCCGGGGGCCTTCCACAGCGAGTTGCTGGCCGCCGGCGAGGGCCGCCTGATCGCCAAGGGCGGGGCTGAGGGCGCCTTCCTGGTAGGGCTGCGCGACCCGCGCCGCCTGGGCCTGGCGATGAAGTTCGCGGACGGCTCCGGCCGCGCCATCGCGCCGGTGACGCTGGCGGCGCTGGAGGCCGTGGGCGGGCTATCGCCGAGTGCCCGGGGACGGCTGGAGCGCTTCGCCCGGCCGCCCATACACAACTGCCACGGCGCGCATGTGGGCGACATCGTGGCCACGCTGGAACTGAAGGCAGGCGCGCATGGGTAAGCAGCCACTGCTGACAGTGGGGTTCGTGGGGGCTTCGGGCAGCGCGAGGCACCACCTGGCCGGGTGCGTCCACAGCGGTCTGGTGGGGCGGGCAGTGCTGGTGGATGCTGACGACGAGGCCCGGGCGGGCCTGCGCAGACGCTATGGCCTCATCAAGGCCGACCACGCACAGCTCGAGCCGCTGCTGGCTGACCCTGAGGTCAGCCTGGTGGACATCTGCGGCGAGGTGGCCGGGCGCTTCGAGGCGGCGCGGCTGGCGCTGGGCGCCGGCAAGCACGTCATCCTGGCTTCGCCGCCGACGTCCTCCGTGGCTGAGCTGGACGAGCTGGCGCGGCGCGGCGAGGAGGCCGGGGTGCTGCTCCTGTGCGCCCTGCATCCCCTGCACGTGCCGGCCCGGCTGAAGCTGGATGAGCTGCTGAGCCGCCAGGAGCTGCCCCCGCCGGTGCTGACCACCGCCCTCTCGGTGCTCCCGGCCGAGGAGCCCGCGGTGGATCTGCTCGGCGCCGCGTACGAGGCGATCGTGGGCGTGCAGCATGTGCTGCAGCCGGCCGAGGTGGTCGTGGGCGCCGTGGCGCAGGAGACGGCTCTGGCGGCGCTGCTGCGCCTGCCAGGGGAGGTCCCGGCGCAGTTGAGCCTGCGACGCGCGGCGGAGGGGGAGCTACCGTGGGGGGAGCAGCGGCTCTTCACCGCCGAGGGGATGATCCTGCTGCGGGACAACCCCGAGGACGAGACGCCGCTGATCATCGCCCACGGCGGCGACTTCTTCCCGGCCAGAGTGAAGACACCGCCGGACGTGTACGAGTACGCGGCGGTGCACTGCATGGAGCACTTGCTGGCCTGTGTGGTGGCGGGGACGGCGGAGCCGGAGGTGCTGGCGGAGGCCCGCGCGGCCCTGGCGACATGGGAGGCCGTGCGCGAGGCGGCCGCCGGCGGCAGCCCCGTGCCGGTTACTTCTCCAGCCTCTTCTGCAACTGCTTGATGGTCTTCTCGTCGAACCGGAACATCGGCAGCTTGTCCAGCGACACGCGGGTGCCGATCTTCTTCTCCACCCGCGTCATGATGTTCTCGGCCACCGCCCGGCCCCGGTCGGGGTGGTCGTACAGGGCCCGCGCGTAGGTGTTGTACTGCTCGATGGTCACCCCGTGCTTGTCCACCGTCTTCTGCATGTAGAGCAGCAGGTTGTTCTCCCACTGCTTGTCTTTTTTCAGACCCATGGCCGCGATCACGATCTCGGCCGAGATCTGGGCGAACTTGTCGTCATCCAGGGGGCTGCCGGGGACGAGTTCGGGCACGGAGTGCTTGCGG
Organism: bacterium; assembly: GCA_021372615.1. Lineage (NCBI taxonomy): Bacteria > bacterium. The sequence goes on from JAJFUB010000111.1 coordinate 2,392, forward strand.
TCCTTCTTGGTCGTCTCGGGGACCGCCGCGGGTGGCGCAGGCTCCGTCGCCACCTGGGAGGCCGGGTCGCCGGGCACGGCGGACACCGAGTTCGCGCCGGTGCTTCGGGAGCGGCTGAGGATCAGCCCGGCGGCCACGATGGCGACGACCGCCAGCGTCACGCCCAGCACGACGACGGGGCGGCGCGGCCTGGGTTGCGGCTGGTCCTGGGGGGCGTCCTGCTCAGTCATGCTCACATCCGGGGGGAGTAGTGCTGCCGGCGTCTACCACCAGCGGTTCAGGTTCTCTTTGTGCATCGCGGCGCCCAGGTTGCTGGCGATCCGGCTCGTGAGGTCCGTCGCCGACACACCCGCGACGGCGGCATCCTGGGGCGTGACGGCGATCAGCTCGTCCTTGCCGGCCATCACGCGCGGGGGAGTGGCCTTGGTGTCGGCCGTGATCTGGTAGTCCTCGATGCCGTCGGCCAGGGCGAGGCGCAGCTTCTCCGCCACGGCCTCCAGGCGCTTCACGGCTGTCTGCCCCTCGGGCGCGTAGTCGGAGCGCATGATCTCGACGCCCCACAGGCTGAGCACCGCCAGCTTGCGCCCCTCGACATCCTTCTCCTCGACCTTCGGCGGCTCCCACTTGGTCACGGCGCGGCGGTTGATGTCCGCGCCGGCCGCCTCGAGTTGGCTGATGATCTGGCGTACGCGCTCATCGGTGTCGGGGTGGTCGGCATAGACGCCCAGCTCGACCTTGGGCTTGTGCCGCTCCTCGGCCGCCAGGCGCTCCATGAAGGTCAGCATGCCCACCGGGTCGTAGCGCTTGGAGGCGATGAGGTAGCGGACCGCGCCCTGGTCAGCACGCAGCTCGACCTTCATCGAGTACTGGCTCAGCACGCCGAGGCGGATGTACTCCCCGGCCGCCAGCACCGCCGAGAGCTTGTCCCCTTCGGCCCCCAGAATCAGCGCCCCGATGGCCGTGGCCAGGCTGCCCATGAACAGCTTTTTACTTTTGTCAGCCCGCTCCAGGGCGTCGTAGAAGGTGTTGTGGGTGATCTCGTGGGCCAGCACGCCGGCCAGCTCGTGCACGGACTGCACATCCTTCAGCAGCCCGGCGGTCACGTACACGAAGCCGCCCGGGAGGCTGAAGGCGTTGACTTCCTTCTCATCTATGATCTTGACGGTGTACTTCACGCCGGGGCGGTCGCAGACGGCCGCGATCGTGGTGGCGATCTCATCCAGTTGCTTCTGCTGGGCCTCGTCGGTGACGACTTTCCACTTTTTCTCTACCTCGGCCGCCGCCTCTTTGCCCACCCTCAACTCGTAGTCGGGTGACCACTGCTTGGCATACGCCCACAGCGGAAGCAAAGCGAACAGCACGATAGCGAGTAGCGGTTTGCGCATGATGCAATCTCAGGGGGCCGCGCCCCCTGACTTCCCCCTTAGTCTGACGCCTTCCATACCTAAAGGTTTCCCTGTTGTGCCGTTGGTTCCCAGGTCAGGGCCGGGTGGAGCTGCCAATCCATGCCGAAGAACCCCGCGCACAGGGCGTCATTCGTGTCGTCGCGCCCGAAGCTGTCGGTGGTGAACACCACGAAGTCCGGCAGCAGGTCGTGCTTGTGGTTGACCGACAGCCTCTCACCGTGCCGCTCGCCGGAGTAGATCAGCACGTAGCGGTTCGGGTTGAGCGGGTTCGGGTAGCACATGACCAGCCCCAGGTGGGCGCCCTCGTACGTCTTGCCGCCGATGTCATACCTGTGGTCGCCGATCCTGACGGGCAGCCTGTCGGCCATCCTGGCCAGCACGCTGTTGGTCTGCGGCGTCCCGAACAGCACCAGGTTGCACTGCTGGAGGTCATCTTCGGTCAGCTCGGTGTCGAGCTTCGCGGGCGGGGGGCCGTCGGCGAACTGATCCCATTCGGCCTGCCACAGCCCCACGCGCCGGGCCAGCTCGGCGTCGGCCGCTTCGTCCCCGGCCGTGCCCTGCACCAGCAGGAAGCGCGTGTCGAAGACCTCCTCGCACGGACCGCACAGGCCCCGGCGCTTTTGCAGGGGGGGCGGCGGCGGGGCCTCCGGGCGGAGGGCGATGGTCCCGTCGGGGCCGGGCTGCCCCGCCACGGGCTGGCCGTTCCACACGAACGTGCAGCCCTCGGGCAGGCGCGCCGTGCGGCTGTCTATCGTCACGGCGGTCACGTTGTCTGTGGTGAGCGAGAGTTTCTCTTTCTCCGGGCTCACCTCGGCAGTCACAGTGCCGGGTGTGCCCCACTGCCCCAGGGCGTCCACGGTCAGCCAGAACGCCTGGTTGTACTCCAGGCTGTAGAGCTTCAGGTCCACCCGGCGCGGGCTGCGGTCGAGCGTGAACTGCTTCTCCCAGCTCCAGGCGTTCTCATAGCTCTCGGTCCGGAAGTAGATGTAGTGCGACTCCCCCGTTTGCTCGAGGCACTTGATGGGGGTGCCCTGCTGCCGGGCGGCCTCCACCATCAGGCGCGTCTGCTCCACCGGGATCAGGTTGTCCAGCTCCCCGTGCTGCACGAAAATGTTCTGGTTGCGCACATTGGGGACCTGGTCGAGGGCATTGTCCCACTCGATCAGCCAGCGCTTCCACGGTGGCGCCTGCTCGCGCGGCCAGCCCCACCAGCGGAACATGTCGGTCTGCCCGCACATCGGGGTCACGGCGGCGAACAGGCCCGGATGGCGCAGGGCGATGTTCCACGCCCCCATCCCGCCCATCGAGACACCGCTGAGATAGATCCGGTCGGGGTCCACGTTGAAGACCTGGCGGACCTGCCGGAGGCTGGCCAGGACATCCACCTCGCCCACGCCCTGGAAGTCCGTGTTGCGCCGGCCGTAGGGCACCAGCAGCAGGCAGCCGTGCTTGCCGGCGACCTCGCAGTGCTCGGGCACGGGGAGCCACGGGTCCACGACGCTGGTGGAGGGCACGTAGCCGTGCAGGAAGACGATCAGGGGCCACTGCCGCTTGCCGTCGTAGCCCGGGGGGAGGTACAGGTGGTAGGGCTGGGCGGTCAGGTCGTTCTCGGTGATGTAGGCCAGCTCATTGAGCGCCCCGGCCCGCAGCGGAGGCTGCTCCCGGCGCTCCAGGCGCTGCAGGGACGCCATCCCCGCGGCCACGACCTGCTTCTCCGCCCCGTCGAGGTTGCCGATGAAGCCCCCGCCCCGCAGCAGCGTGGCCTGCTTGAGCGAAAGCTCCGCCAGGGCGTAGTTGGTGTGCCAGACCCAGTCCGCCCGGTGGTAGGTCCCCGGCTCAATACGGGACAGGGCCCGCTGCAGGTCGGCGGCGTTCTCTGCGGTGCAGGGCGTGAGGGCCAGCAGGAGCAGGCCCAGGGCGAATACTCGTTGCATGACACCGTCCTGTGAGGGACTTTTCTTTTCCACACTACCACCCGCCCTGTGGCCGGCGTCGCGGTCGGTGACCGCTCCCACAGGGACCGCGGTCAGGCGAACCGCGGCTGGCTCCGGTAGTATTGACTCCCGTAGCCCGCCAATTGCTCCGTCAACATGAAGGCGCCGCCGCCGCGCAGCCACTTGCCGGCCAGCAGCCAGTCCAGCACTGCCCGGCGCATGCTGGTGTCGCGGGGGGCGGTATGCAGGTCAAGGTCCCCGGTGGCGAACAGGAAGTGCAGCCCGTCCCGCCCGCTCGACGGGATGGGGAAGAGGTACAGCTCCTCCTGCCACTTGGTCATGTTGCTGTCGGGGCGGTAGACGAGATGCCACTTTGGGTTGAGGATCCAGGACATGCACCCGAAGCCCACGTAGGGCTGCTCAGGGAAGTAGTGGGCGAAGAACTCGGCGGCCTGGCGCATCGAGTCGCGGCACAGGTCGGGATGGAAGCCGCCGCCGCCGGGGATGTGGGTGTCGAGCACGTGGTCGCCCCGCCGCAGCGCGCACTCCCACTCGCTCAGCGGCAGTTCGAGGACCTCGTCGCGCAGGGCGTGCCCGCGCGGGTGGACGAGATGGCCCCGCGCCCGCTCGTCGTTCACGTCCAGGACCGAGGTCCAGTTGCCCGGATCGTCCGGGCCGCCGGGGCCGCCGATGTAGCCGTCGGCGGTGTAGCACACCCCGTCTTCGGCCAGGGCCAGCACCTCCCCGGTCCGGCGGCTGCGGAACACCCGCACCTGGCCGCCGAAGGGCCGGTTCATGTACTCCATGCGCCCCAGCCGGTACAGCTCGCCCTCCGAGTCGTGGCGCAGCCAGTAGATGACGCGCAGGTCCGCGCCGATCAGGCCGTGGTTGAGCTGGGCGAAGTTGTCCATCAGCTCCTCGAAGTTGCCGTACACGCCGCGCGTGACCTCATCGGGGATGCCGCGCGCCTGGTGCTTCTTTTTCATCAGCGGTACTACCCCCAGGGCCATCAGCAGGTACGGCAGGCCGTGCAGGTCGCCGAAGAGGCCGTCGAGCACCGGCCACTGCCGGACCTGCCCGCCGGGGTAGTCCAGGTGGTGGAAGAGCAGGTTGGCGCAGTGCCACCACAGCGTCCGCAGGGCCTCGCGGCCCCGGATCTCGGCCGCGACCTGCTCCATCAGCGGGCCGACGGCCGGGTCGAGGCGGACATAGTCGCACAGGGGCAGGAAGACCTCGGGCCGCAGCAGCTCGGGGACTGCCGGCAGGGAGGCGAGGTCCTCGTCCCAGTGGGGGGCGAGCAGCTCGGGATCGGTGTCGAGGTTCAGTTCGGCCAGCACTTGCGGCAAGGTCATGGCGCGGTCTCCTGCACAGGGTCGCGAGTGTTTCGCCCCCCGAGGGGCGAGGGCCTCCCCGGCGGTCGTGGGGCCCGCCGCACACGACGCGGCACCCACGACCTGGAGGGTGTGACCTACGTTTGTCGGTGGGCTACCAGCACCAGCCAGGGCGGGGTGTCGGCGCAGCCGACG